>JBCCLX010000242.1:0-7019 GCA_039026635.1 Pseudomonadota bacterium | reverse complement strand
CTCGGCCAAACGCTGGCGCTTGTCGAACAGATCATCGGCTTCCCGCGCCACCTGTCGCAGCATGTGGGCGGTTTCGTAATCACGGCGGGCCGGCTCGACGAGCTTTGCCCCATCGAGAATGCGGCCATGGCGGACCGCACGGTCATCGAATGGGACAAGGACGATATCGACGCCCTCGGTATCCTGAAGGTCGATGTCCTCTCGCTCGGCATGCTCACCTGCCTCAGAAAGGCGCTCGACCTGATCCGCGCCCATGAAGGGCCGGACTACACGCTGGCGACGCTCCCGAAAGAGGACCCGGCCGTCTACGACATGCTCTGCGCCGCCGACAGCCTGGGCGTCTTCCAGGTGGAGAGCCGCGCGCAGATGAACTTCCTGCCGCGCATGCGACCGCGCTGCTTCTACGACCTCGTGATCGAGGTCGCCATCGTGCGCCCCGGCCCGATCCAGGGCGACATGGTGCACCCCTATCTGCGCCGCCGCTCCGGCGAGGAGGAGGTCACCTATCCCTCGGGCGAGCTCGAAGAAGTGCTCGGCAAAACCCTCGGCGTGCCGCTTTTTCAGGAACAGGCGATGCGCATCGCCATCGTCGCCGCCGGTTTCACGCCGGACGAGGCGGACCGGTTGCGCCGCGCGCTCGCCACCTTCCGCCGCTCGGGCACCATCCACAAATTCCGCGAGCGGTTCATCGAAGGCATGCTCTCGCGCGGCTATGAGCCCGATTTCGCCGAACGCTGCTTCAACCAGATCGAGGGGTTCGGCGAGTATGGGTTCCCGGAGAGCCATGCGGCGAGCTTTGCGCTGCTCGTCTACGCCTCCTCCTGGCTCAAGCGCCACCACCACGCCGCCTTCGCCTGCGCGCTCCTGAACTCGCAGCCCATGGGCTTCTACGCCCCGGCCCAGATCGTGCGCGATGCGCGAGAGCATGGGGTGCCGGTCCGCCCTGTCTCGGTGAACGCGAGCTTCTGGGACTGCACGCTCGAGCGTGAGGGCGACGGGCGGCTGGCGTTGCGCCTCGGCTTTCGCATGGTCAAGGGCCTCAAGGAGGAGGACGGCCACTGGATCGCCGCCGCCCGCGCCAACGGCTATCCGGATATCGAAAGCCTCTGGCGCCGCGCGGGGATCGGACGCGCAACGGTCACGCGCCTCGCGGAGGCGGATGCCTTCTCGGCCGAAGGCGGCGCCGGCACCGAGCCGCCCCTGGCGCGCCGCGCCGCCCTCTGGGAGGCGCGCGGGTTGACCGGCGACAGCCCCCTGCCCCTCTTTACCGAGGGCGAGGGCATCACCGAGGACACTCCAGATCTGCCGACCGCGACGATGGGCGAGGAGGTTGTGGAGGATTACCGCGCCACCCGGCTCTCGCTGCGCGCCCATCCCATCGCCCTGTTGCGCGATCGGATGGGTGCTATGGCGATGGCCGATCTGGCGCGCGTACCGGACCGGGGCGAGGCCCGCGTTGCAGGGCTCGTCGTCACACGCCAACGCCCCGGCACGGCCTCTGGCGTGATCTTCATCACGCTCGAAGACGAGAGCGGGATCGCCAATATCGTGGTCTGGCCGCAAACCTATGAGCGCTTCCGTCGCGCCGTGATCGCCGGGCGCCTGCTGCGGATCAGCGGTCGGCTGCAGCGCGAGGGTGCGGTGATGCATCTGGTCGCCTGGAACATCGAAGACTTGAGCCATGAGCTCGACAGTCTCGGCCTCGACGGCCCGCTCTCCTCGGACCGCGGCGACGAGGCCCGGCGCCCGATCCCACCCGAACAACGCAAAAAACCCTGCGCCCTAAGCGAGGGCACGAAACAACGCGCCCGCCACCCACGCGAAGAGACCAAGACCCTCTTCCCCAGCCGCGACTTTCATTGAAGCCCAACCCCGCGCCCGCCGAGAGAGCCGGCGCCGAGGGGGCATCGAGCCCCCTCTGCGCCGCGGTCGGCCAAGGCCGCCCGATGGCGCGCGATCCATCAGCCTGCGCATGAGGCGGGTGGCTGGCGGGTGGGCGCGCTAAGGCGCGCAGCGCCGCAGCCGCGGGCCCCGACAGCCCCCGCCTTGACGTGCTGAGCATTTGCCATCGCCCCAAAGCCTGCCCTACCTCTGAGAGAAGAGACCGCCGACAGATGCGGTTCGGTGATGTCAGGGAGGACGCATGCAGGGGCTGATGCAGGACTGGTCGCTCACGACGGGGCGCATCCTCGATCATGCTGCGCGCTACCATGCCCGGCGCCCGGTGCTCTCGCGTCTGCCCGAGAGCGGGGCGATCGTCGAGACCGATTGGGCGACGATCCGCGATCGCGCCTTGCGCCTCGCCCAGGCCCTGCACCGGCTCGGCCTCAAACCAGGCGACGTCGTTGGCTGCATGGCCTGGAACACGGCGCGTCATCTCGAAGTTTGGTATGGCGTGCCCGGCGCGGGGGCGGTGCTCCATACGCTGAACGCCCGGCTCGGGCCGAGCGATCTTGGCTACATCGCCAATCACGCCGGCGACCGCTGGCTCATCACCGATCCCGATCTCGCGCCCACCATCGCGGCCCTGGCCCCGCAGCTCAGCGCGCTGCAGGGCATCATCGTCCTCGGCCCCGCGCTCCCCGAAGCGCTCGCCACTGCCCCGGTTCCCGTGCACAGCGCCGATGCGCTCATTGCGGCTGAGGACGGCGACACGGCCTGGCACCCGGTGGACGAGCGCGATGCCTGCGGGATCTGCTATACCTCCGGCACCACGGGCAATCCCAAGGGCGTCGTCTATGCCCATCGTTCGAGCGTGCTCCACGCCATGGCGATGGTGCAGCCCGATATGCTGGGCCTCTCGTCCAATGACGTGCTGATGCCCGTCGTGCCGCTCTTCCACGCCAATGGCTGGTCCACCGCCCATTCCGGCCCCATGGCCGGCTGCGCCATGGTCCTGCCAGGCCGCCAACTCGATCCGGCCTCGCTCTGCGCGCTCTTTGACCGTGGCGTGACGATCACCGCCGCGGTGCCCTCGGTCTGGCTACCGCTCCTCGCGCATCTGCGCGAAACGGGCCATGCCCTGCCCCATCTTCAGCGCGTGGTGATCGGTGGCTCGGCCTGTCCGCGCGCCGTGATCGAGGCGTTTCAGAACGAGTACGGGGTACAGGTGCTCCATGCCTGGGGAATGACCGAGACCTCGCCCCTCGGCTCCTTCGCCTCGCTGAAGCCGGAGGCGCGCGCCCTGCCGCCAGAGGGCCAGCTGGATATGCAGGAGACGGTCGGCCATCCGCCCTTCACCGTCGATCTGCGCGTCGTCGACGAGGCGGGCGCCGATCTGCCGCGCGACGGTATCGCCCAGGGTCGCCTGCAGGTGCGCGGCCCCGGCGTCGTGCGCCGCTATCTCGGCCATGAGGCCGACATCATCGATGCCGAGGGCTGGTTCGATACGGGCGATGCCGCGAGCCTCGACGAGAACGGCTACGCGCGCATCACCGATCGCTTCAAGGACGTCATCAAATCGGGGGGCGAGTGGATCAGCTCTATCGACCTCGAGAACGCCGCTGTTGCCCATCCGGATGTCGCCGAAGCGGCCGCCGTCGCCGTGCCCCACCCCCGCTGGGACGAGCGACCGGTGCTGATCGTCGTTGCCCGCCCGGGCACGGATCTCACCGTCGAGAGCATCCTCGAGATCCTGCGCCAGAAGTTTGCCAAGTGGCAGCTGCCCGATGAGGTTCTGTTCGTCGATACCCTGCCGCATACGGCCACCGGTAAGCTCTCGAAGCGTCAGCTCCGCGATGATTTGATGGCGGAGGGTTATCGCCTGCCCGATCAACGAGACGATCCAGCCGCACGCGGAGGCGAGTGAGCCCTCGCCGCGCGCCCCGCACCATACCCAATAGCGCCGCAGCAGCGGTGCACGTTGCTCTAAAACCAGCCGGCCCAATGACGCGTCTGGCGCGTGCGGCCCCCGGACCGGCCGCACGCCATAGCACGTGACCGGACATCCAAAAGCTGCCACAATAGAAGGGCATAGGCGTAAGGGATTGGCGCCGCGCCCAAGGTGGGCGATCTGCGCCGTCACGACATCGGGGGCATGTCCGGCCCCTGAAAGGCGTAGCGTCCGGGTCGAGAGCGACAGAGCGGGGCAGGACGAAGTGACCGACGACGTGGAAGGCCCGCGGGCCTGGGACCTTGATCAGTACTCCGTCCAGGCCCGGCGCCAACGCCGCGAAGCCCGGCGCGCTGAGATCGCGGAAGCGGCCGCGGCGGGCGAGGTGCCGACGGATCTCGACGAGGCCTATCAGACCGACGACGACGACGGCGACTGGCTGGCGCCGGCGGAGGAGAAGAAACGGCCGCGCTTCGTGCTCTCGGGCTCGATCTTCTGGATCGCGCTTACCGGTGCGGTACTAACGGTGCTCACACTCGGGTTTTATCGGTTCTGGATGATCACCAATCTGCGCCGGGCTTATGCGGGCTCTGTGCGCTTCGATGGTGATCCACTCGAATACACGGGCACGGGGTTCGAGAAGCTGATCGGCTTTCTCATCGCGATCAGCATGCTCGCCGTCTATCTGGCGCTCGCGAACATTGGCCTCGTCTTTGCTGGGCTCTCCACGCTCGACGAAGGGGCCCTGATCGCGCCCTTCTCGCTCCTCGCCGTCGCGCCCTTCTACTTCTGGGCCCAGTATCGCGGGCAGCGCTATCTGTTGGCGCGCCTGCGCTGGCGAGGGATCCGCTTCGGTCTCGCCAACGGGTCCTGGAGCTACATGCTGCGCTCGCTCCTCTGGTCGGCGCTGACGGTGGCGAGCCTCGGCTTCCTCTATCCGTTTCAGCATTTCCGCCAGGCCCGCTTCATTGCCAACCGGACCTATTTCGGCTCGCTCAAGATGGAGCAGGGCGGGAGTTGGCTTGGGCTTCTGGCCTATTGGATTTGGCTCTACATCGCGGCCGGCATGATCTTCCTGGCAGCCTGGGGACTGGCCGAAGAGATGCAGCTAGGCGAGCAGGGCATCGGCATCATGCTCTCGATCTTTATGCCGATCGCGATCCTGATCCTCTTCATCCTGTACATGAACTATCAGGTCGGCGCCTTCCGCTACCTCTGGGACAACCGCAAGATCGCGAAAGCGACGCTGGAAAACGACGTCTCGGCCAAGGCCATCGTTTGGACCTACATCAAGGGCTCCTTCATCGTCAGCATTCTGACCACGGTCATCGGTGCGATCGTGGGCGTGATCTTCATCGGCGGCGGCGCTTTCCTCACGGCAGCCCTGCTGGGGGGCCAGGAAGCGGCACAGGGCATTTTGCGCGAGGATCTCGAGGCTCTGCTGCAGGAGAACGCGGTGCCCACGGCGGATCTCCTCTTGAATGCCCTGCCCCTCGTGGTCGGCATCGCGGTGACCTATTTCATGCTCTTCGCGCTCTCCTTCTCCTTCACCCAGAGCATGATCACCCAACCGATCCTGCGAGCGAAAGTGGAGGCGATGCTGGTGCGCAACCCGGCCGCCCTGAACCGGGCGCAGCAGCGTGAGCGCGACGATGCGGTTGAGGCCGGCGGCTTCGCCGATGCGCTGAATGTGGATGTGGGAGGCGGCATCTAGTGGTCACCGCGCTTGAGGAGTACGCGCGACTGGAGGCACCGGCCCGCTATTTCGACGGGCGCTCGGCACAGATGGAGCCCGTGATCCTCGGCTTCGGCAAGCGGACGCTGGTCATCTACGGGCGTGCGAACGCGGAAGGCGACACTGCGCTCGCGCATTGGCCGCTGGCCTCCCTGAGGGCGGTCGGGGGGCGCGGGGCGGCGGAGCTGACGCTCGAGCCTGCCGCTGATGCGGATGAGCGCGTCGTCCTCGACGATCCTGTGATGATCCACGCTATCGAGCGGGTGTGCCCCGGTCTCTACAAGCGCCCCGTGGCAAGCCGCGGCCTTCGCGTGGCCGCCCTTTGGGGCATGGGCGCGATCACCTCGGTCGTCGTCATCGTCTTTTTCCTGATCCCCGCGCTGGCGACGCAGCTTGCCCCCCTGATCCCGCCAGAGCGTGAGCGCGCCATCGGCGATGCGGTCGCCACGCAGGTGGCGCGTCTCTTCGGTGCCGCCGATGGCGAGGGCGACGATGGGATCTGCCGCTCGGAGGCCGGCGATGCCGCGCTCGCGCGACTGACGACACGGCTCGAGGCCCATACGACCCTGCCCTATCCGATCCAGGTCGACGTGCTCGACCAAGAACTCGTCAATGCGCTGGCGATGCCGGGGGGGCGGATCTTCCTCTTCCGCGGCCTGATCGAGAAGGCGGAGAACCCGGAGGAGGTCGCCGGCGTTCTGGCCCATGAGATGGCGCATATCGTCTATCGCGATCCCACGACCGGGGTTCTGCGCACCGCCGGGACCGCGGGCATCTTCAGCCTGGTGCTCGGCGATATCTTCGGCGCGGGCGTGATCGCGGCGGTCGGCGAGGCGATGCTCAACGCCAGCTATCAGCGCGACGCCGAAGCCCGGGCCGACCGCGAAGCCCTGGCGATGCTCTCTTCGGCCGGCCTGCCGAGCCGCCCCTTCGCGGGCTTCTTCGAGCGGATCCGGGCGG
Organism: Pseudomonadota bacterium; assembly: GCA_039026635.1. Classification (GTDB taxonomy): domain Bacteria; phylum Pseudomonadota; class Alphaproteobacteria; order Rhodobacterales; family Rhodobacteraceae; genus Thermohalobaculum. The sequence goes on along the minus strand of JBCCLX010000242.1, from coordinate 492 downwards.
AGTATGGCGACACCCCGGCGGTGATGAAGTACTTCGCCTCGCACCCCGCGCTGAGCGGCCGGGCCGAACGCGCCGCCGCGGCCAACACAGTCACCGGCCGCTTCGAGCCGGCACTGTCGGATCGAGACTGGGTCGCCCTGCAGAACATTTGCGACAGCCGCGACTAACGGGGCAGTCGCCCAACCTAGACCAAGCGAAACCGCACCCCCGAAGAGAGCGGCCCATCCGGTGCGGCAACCCCTTCCGCCTGCAGCTGCAGGAGCGTCGCCAAGACATTGCGCGAGGCGGCCGGCAGGAGCGAGGGCGGCGTCCCCACATAGAGCCGAGCAGCCAGCAAGGGCGCGGAGGCCGGCCCCTCTGCCAGTGCGGCGACCAAAGCGTCCCGCCGCGCGCGCCGATGCGCGAGCTGCCCCGCTAAGAGCGCACCGGGATCCGTCACTTCGGGCCCGTGGCCGGGCAGGAACCGCAGCGCCTCCCCCGCCGCCGCACGCG
>JBCCLX010000241.1:0-7021 GCA_039026635.1 Pseudomonadota bacterium | reverse complement strand
TCATCACGCCGAGGCCCAGGCGCGCCGCCCAATCCGGGATGATCTCGCCGTTCTTTGCCAGCGGCAGCTTTTGGTCTTGCATCGTCATGGCGGGCCTCATTCTGCCGGAGTGATGCCGATGCCGCCCGAGGCGACGGGCGCTGCGACCGGGGCGGTGGGCGCTGTTTCGGGGGTACGAACCGGCTCGCGCTCGGGGGCGATCGCATGGCGGCGATCCTGGTCGGCGACCAGCGCCTCGCCGAGGAGCCGAGCGACCCGTTCACCATCGGGCAGGGCGCGCAGCATCGGTGCCGGCTTGCGCCAGGCCCAGGGTTTGCTGTTGGGCCAGACATGCCAGATGCCGAGCGGATGCTCGCCCGTCAGGCCCAGGACCAAATCCGTCGTCCCGTCCCAGCGCCGGGCCATATCGAGCCGGCCGATCTGCGTGAAGGGCAGGTTGACCGAGATGTCCATCGCCAGCCCGAAGCGCAGGACGACGCGGCGATTGGTGACCGTGTAGATCGTCTGCCCGGCCGAGGCATAGGCCATGGCCGCAAGCACGCCCATGGCGACCGCGACCAGCACGGCCTGCAGCGCCACCGTGCTGAGCGCGGCGGCGAAGGCAAGATCCCCGGTGAGCACGTTGATCAGGTTCCAGCCCAGCACGAGGGCGAACCAGAGAAGAAAGAGACGTGTGGTGAAGCCGCGGAACGTGAGCGCCTTCCATGACGGCGAGCCCTGCCAGAGGATCCGCTCGCCCTTGGGGAGCAGGTCGGGAAGCCCTCGGATCGGCTCGAATTTGAAATCGTCATTGTCGTTCATAGCGATCTCCATCCATTCCCAGTGGCTGCCCCGGTGTTGGCCCCAGGGCTTGCCGCGTCAGTGTCCGGGTCGGCGGGCTTGCGGCGCGTTGCCAGGCGCGCCGCTACACCCTCCCAGAGCCAGTGAGACCCAGACCCCTTTGCGCGAGCCGCCTAGATCAGCGGCTCGGTGCGTGCCGTGGTCGCGTAGAGCGTGCCGCCGGTGAAATAGGCCATCACCTTGTCTTCCTCGCGCAGCGTGATCTCGTCGCTCATGGCGATCGAGGGTGCTTTGAGGAACTGCTCAGAGGTGACCGAGCGCACCTGAAGCACTTTGCGCCCCGCGAAGACGGCGCTCAGGTTGAACGGCACAAGCTTCATGCCCGCCGAGGTCTCGACCTCGAAGTAGCGGATGATCTGCTCGGCACGGTCCACCCAGATGTCCACGACTTTGCCCGGGCTCTCGCCATCGCAGCAGATCACGGTGAAGCCACGCGGATCGGCGTCCTGCGAGGCGACCTCGAACGCGTCGTCGAAGCGCATCGGCCGGATGCGGGGATCGCCATGGGCGGTCTTGTCCGACCATTCCGGGCGATTGACATAGGCCGCAGGGCCCACGCCATCGACCAGCGGGTCGCCCGTCGGCGTCAGCGGAGCGCCGGTAAAGCCGTTGGAGGGCACGGCTTTAAGCTCGTACTCCTCGGGCGGCTGGGGCACCGTCACGGTGCTGCCGTCGTGGCGCGTGAAGGTCTTGGGGCTCGGGCCCGGGAAGATGAAGGCTTTGCCGATGGGCTTGCCGTCCCGCTCGGACACGGTCGGGTACCCTTCGCGCATCCCCTCACGCGTGAGGTAGATCACAAGGCCCGCGAAGAAAATCCAGAAGGCGTAGAGCGCGATCTGGGCAAGATCGATGGTGCCAACAATGTAGTTCATGTGGGTCTCCCTGGCTCTTAGGCGGGGAACTCGGTCAGGCCGAATTCCTCGGGGGTACGGGCCCGCTCGGCACCGCGACGGCGGACGAGAGGACCGATGGCGACGAGAGCGGCGAAGAGGAGGCCGATCTCGAGGTGATAGACGACGCCGTAGCCGGCGGCGGCATTGTCGAAGGCGGGGCCGAGGCTGCCGGCCTCGGCCAGCGCGCCCACGGCATCTCGGATGACGCCGCCGAGCGCGATCGCGCCGCCGGCGGCGGTGGCTTGCACAGCGCCCCAGGCGCCGAGGGCAAGACCGGCGGAGCCGCCAGCCTCATCCGTCTGCGCCAGATCCATGGCGGCGGTGAGCGTGCCGACGGCGAAGAGCCCGGCGCCGAGCCCGATCGTGAAGCTGCCGACCCGGAAGAGGAGGGCGGATTCGAGCGGGGCGGCGAAGATCACGGCCGAGAAGGCGAAAACACCGACAACCGCGCCCCAGGCGGCGATCCGGCAGGGGTCTCCCGAGCGGCCGAGGAGCCGTGCGGCCCAGGCAAAGCCGAGGAGCGAGCCGGTGGCGAAGATCGCCGTCAACAGCGTGGTGGCGCTGACGCTGAGGCCCAAGACCTCACCGCCATAGGGCTCGAGCAGAATGTCCTGCATCGTAAAGCCCGCCGTCCCCAGACCGGTTGCCACCAGCAACCGCCCGGCACGACCACCGGCCAGGAAATCGGCCCAGGCCGCCGCAAAGGGCGGGCGCGGCGCTTTGCTGCGGGTGAGATGCGGCTTCAGCACCTCCTGCTTCCAAAGCGCGACGAGGTTGAGGACAAGCGTTGCCACCGCCGCACCTTGCACCACGCGGATCAGCGTAAGCTGGCTGAAGTCCTGCAAGAGCCAACCGAACACCGTCGCGCTGCCGGCCATCCCGACGAGCAGCATCACGTAGAGCAGCGCGACGACCCGCGGGCGCGTCTCAGCCGGCGCCAGATCGGTGGCGAGCGCGAGGCCCGCGGTCTGCACGGTATGAAGGCCTGCGCCGGTCATGAAGAAGGCCAGTGCCGCCGCGGCAGGCCCCACCCAATAGGGTCCTGTCGTGTCGCCGGACATCAGGATCAGGCTAAAGGGCATGATCGCAAGCCCGCCCCATTGCAGCAGCGTGCCCCACCAGAGGTAGGGGATCCGCCGCCAGCCGAGGGCCGAGCGATGGGTATCGGACCGGTGCCCGATCAACGCGCGGAAGGGTGCGAACAGCACCGGCAGCGCCACCATGGCCGCCACGATCCCCGCAGCCAGCCCCAGTTCGACGATCATCACGCGGTTGAGCGTGCCCGCCAGCAGCACGAGCCCCATGCCCACCGAGACCTGGAAGAGCGACAAGCGCAGGAGCTTGCCGAGCGGCAGCGTCTCGCTCGCGGCATCCGCGAACGGCATGTAGCGCCGGGCGAGGCCGGCGAAGGGGTTCACGAGCTGGCGGAAAGCGCTCATCGGGCGATCACCTCCAGGCCTTCGGAGATGTAAAAGCCCGCCGCGACACGTTCACGGCGCTGAGGCTCCAAGCCCCGCTCGCGCAGGCGTTCTGCGATGCGCTTCGGCGGCACCGGTTCGATCCGCGGCGAACGATCCGATTTCGGGAACATCGTGCCGGCGAAATGCATGGCCGCGAGCAGCCGCGTCCGCGGTGCATAGGTGATCACCATGCTCTCGCCCGTCCGCTCGGCCAGGCGCGCGATGGCATCGGCCATATCGTGCTGGCGGTAGTGGATCAGGCTGTCCATCGCCACGACATGGTCGAAACCGCCGAGTTCGGGATCCAGCATATCGCCCGAGCGCCAGTCGATCCGCGCCGCCGCCGAAGGGTCGAGCACGTCGTCGGCGCGCGCATTGGCGATCGCGACCAGCTTCGGTGCGATATCGATGGCGACCACATCGGCCCCGCGCGCGGCCAGCGCTTGCGACAGCGTGCCCGTCCCGCAGCCTGCATCGAGGATCCGGCGGCCCGTGAGGTCCTCCGGCAGCCAGGAGAGCAGGAGCCGGCCCATCTGCTCGCGTCCCGCCCGGACGGTCGCGCGGATCTTCGAGACGGGCGCGTCCGAGGTCAGCCGCTCCCAGGTCTCGGCCGCGGTACGGTCGAAATAGTCGTGCAGGGCGGCACGGCGGTCGGCATAGCTGGTGCTTTCGTCGGCGAGCGTCATCGCGGCGTCCTCAATCGAAGCCCAGGAGTTCGAAGATCTCGCGATCCTTCATGGGCGCGGGTGCGAGCGGCTCGGTCCCGTTCCAGAGGGTTTCGGCGAGGCGGATGTATTCGGCCTGAACATGGGCCACGTCGTCGCCCTCCATCTCGAAGAGCGTGCATTTCTTGAGGCGCGAGCGGCGGATGGCATCGAGATCGGGCAGATGGGCGAGGCGCTTGAAGCCCACCTTCTCGCAATAGCGATCGACCTGCTCGGTCTCGCGCGACCGGTTGGCCACACAGCCTGCGAGGCGCACGGTATAGTTCTTCGACTTCGCCTGGACGGCGGCGACGATCCGGTTCATCGCATAGATCGAGTCGAAATCATTGGCGGTGACGATCACCGCTCGGTCGGCATGCTGGAGCGGCGCTGCGAACCCGCCGCAGACCACATCGCCCAGCACGTCGAAGATCACGACATCGGTGTCCTCGAGCAGATGATGCTCCTTCAGGAGCCGCACCGTCTGGCCCACCACATAGCCGCCGCAGCCCGTGCCCGCCGGCGGCCCACCGGCCTCGACGCACATCACACCGTTATAGCCCTCGTAGACGAAATCCTCCGCCCGCAGCTCCTCGGTGTGAAAGTTCACCTCCTGCAGCGCGTCGATCACCGTCGGCACGAGGCATTTGGTGAGCGTGAAGGTGCTGTCGTGCTTGGGATCGCAGCCGATCTGCAGCACCCGTTTGCCCAGCTTCGAGAAGGCGACCGAGAGGTTCGACGACGTCGTCGACTTGCCGATCCCGCCCTTGCCGTAGACCGAGAAGACCTTCGCCCCCTCGATCTTCATCTTGGGGTCCATGTGGTGCTGCACCGATCCTTCGCCGTCGCCTTTGGCGCGAGGCCGGCGAGCTGCGATGACGGGCGGTTCTCCGAGAGGCGTCATGGGGGCGTCCTTCAGGTGGTGATGCCCTCGAGGCGATCCTCGAGTTCGTCGCTCGCGGCCTGGAGGGCGGCGAGGGTTTCGGGGTCGGGCTCCCAATAGGCGCGCTCATGCGCCTCGATCAGGCGACCGGCGAGGCGGGCGGAGGCTTTCGGGTTCAGCCCAGCGAGGCGGCGGCGCATGGCTTCGTCGAGCACGAAGGTTTCGGTCACGCGCTGATAGACCCAGGGCTCCACAGCGCCCGTGGTGGCGGACCAGCCGACCGTGTTGGTGATCGAGGCCTCGATCTGGCGCACGCCTTCGGCGCCGTGGGAGAGCATGCCCTCGAACCATTTCGGGTTGAGCGTGCGCGTGCGCGTCTCAAGCGCGACCTGCTCGCCGAGCGTGCGGACCTTGCCCTCGCCCCGGGTCTGGTCGCCGATGTAGACGGGCACCTGCTCGCCCTTGCGTGCCCGGCGCACGGCGCGACCGATGCCGCCGAGGGTGTCGAAGTAATGGTCGATCGTGGTGATGCCGAGCTCGACGCTGTCGAGGGTTTGGTAGGCGAGATCAACGCCTTGGAGCATTGCGCTCAGATGCTCAGGGCGCTTTACCGGCTTGCCATCGGTCCCATAGGCGAAGCACTTGCGCGCGGCATAGGCGTCGGCCAGCTCGTCCTCGTCCGACCAGAGCCCGCTGTCGATCAACTGGTTGACGTTCGAGCCGTAAGCGCCGTCGGCATTGGAGAAAACGCGGAGGGCGGCCTCTTCGGCCGTGCAGCCTGTACGCGCTTGCATCTCCCGCGCCTCGGCCGCGATGAAGTTCATGTCATCGGGCTCATCGGCACCGGCCGCGAGCGCACAGGCCTCGGCCAATACCTTCACCTGGATGGGCAAGAGATCGCGGAAGATGCCTGAGAGCGTGAGCATGACATCGATCCGCGGCCGGCCGAGTTCTTCGAGCGGGATCAGTTCGGCGCCGCAGACCCGTCCATAGCTATCGCGGCGCGGGGCAGCCCCCAGCAGCGCCAGCGCCTGGGCCATCGGCCCGCCTTCCTGCTTGATCGTGTCCGTCCCCCAGAGGACGAGTGCGACGCGGCGGGGCAGCTCTCCCGTATCGTCGATATGCCGGGAGAGCAGCCGCTCAGTCTGGCGCGTGCCCTCGGCCATGGCGAAGGCGGAGGGGATGCGGAACGGGTCAAACCCATGCAGGTTGCGCCCCGTCGGCAGGACATCGGCACTGCGGATCAGATCGCCGCCAGGCGCCGGCCGAATGTACCGCCCCTCAAGGGCGCGAAGGAGGGCAGGGGTTTCAGTATCTTGCGCCAGAAGCTTCGCAGCCTGCGCGAGCGTTTCAAAGGCGGCGCGGGTCTCAGCCGTCCGCGGCAACTCACTCAATGCAAGCGCTTCCGCGCCGGTCCCGCCGATAGCCAGCCGCTCGAGCGCGGGGCGAGCGGGGGACAGCCCATGGCCCGCATCGGCCATCACGCCCAGCAGATCGGCGCGCTCCTCCTCCGCCGGCGGACGACCGACGACATGGAGCCCATGGGGGATCAGCGTCATCTCAAGCTCATCGAGCGCGGCCATGAGCGTCGGGATCCGCGCCTCCGCGTCGACCGTGCTCCAAACGGGCTCCGGCGCTGCGAGATCGAGCGCTGCGGCCTCTGCCTGGATCTGCTCGGCCAGCCGCTCGCGCATGCCCGCCGCCATGGTCTCATCGCTGCGCCAACGCGTGAGGGAGGCGCGCAGATCGGCAAGGCCCTTATAGAGGCCCGCATGCGTCACCGGCGGGGTCAGATAGCTGATCAACGTGGCGCCTGCGCGCCGGCGTGCGATCGCGCCTTCCGACGGGTTGTTGGAGGCATAGAGATAGAGGTTCGGCAGATCGCCAATCAGCCGATCCGGCCAGGAGGTGGCGGACTGACCGGCTTGTTTGCCAGGCATGAACTCCAGCGCGCCATGGGTGCCGAAATGCAGGACCGCATCAGCGCCGAAGTCCTTGTCGATCCAGCGATAAAACGCACTGAAGGCATGGGTCGGCGCAAAGCCCTGATCGAAGAGCAGGCGCATCGGATCGCCTTCCCAGCCGAAAGCAGGCTGGATACCGACGAACACATTGCCGAAGCGCGCGCCGAGGACGTGAATGCTTGCCCCATCCGTATTGTGCCGGCCCGGCGCGGGGCCCCAAACCGCCTCGATCTCAGAGAGATGCGTCTCTTCGGTGACATGGGCATCGACCGAAATG
>JBCCLX010000240.1:0-7029 GCA_039026635.1 Pseudomonadota bacterium | reverse complement strand
GCCGGTATCGAAGGCCACCCAGTTGATATCGACGCCGAGCTCGTCCTCGTAGATCCCCTGAACCTTGCCGTATTGGAACGGCATCGGCCATTCGAGGAAGTAGGCCACCGTGATCTCATCGGCGGCGCGGGCACCCGGCGCGGTGGCCAGGATCGCAAGGCCGGCTGCAGCCGCGAGCAGCTTGGAAGTGCGGGTCATGATTTCTCCTGTCGGTCGATCGTTGTTTTTTTGCCTGCGTCCACAGCGCGCACGCTCGGACCCACGCACGCGTCGAGCCTAGGCGCCGATTTTCCCGCTTGCCAAACGCATTGTTCATCTGGCCCTATTGGCACCAGCTGACTGGCCCTACACGGAGCATGGTCGTTGTGCAGGTTGGCGGCTGGTGGCGTGGGAGCGGGCAGTGCTGGAATCAGCGGCCGTCCACGGCAGGGAACTCAGGGAGACGGGCGATGAACTATCCGGTGATGCCGAACGATCTCGCCGACGTCGTTGCGAGCGATCGCGCGCATGTCTGGCACCATATGATGCAGCACAAGCCCTTCGAGACAAAGGACCCGCGGGTCATCGTCGAGGGTAAAGGTCTGCGTGTCTGGGACCAGCACGGGCGCGAGCATGTGGACGGCACCTCCGGCGGCGTCTGGGTCGTCAATGTCGGCTACGGGCGCGAGAGCATCGCCGATGCGGTCCGCGATCAGCTGGTGAAGATGAACTATTTCGCGCATTCCCTGGGCTCGGTCCCGGCCGCGCAATTCGCCGAGCGGTTGATCGCGAAGATGCCGGGGATGAGCCGGCTCTACTTCTCCAACTCGGGCTCCGAGGCCAATGAGAAGGCCTTCAAGATGGTCCGCCAGCTCGCCCATCGTCGCCACGGCGGGCGCAAGTGGAAGATCCTCTATCGTGAGCGTGACTATCACGGCTCGACGCTCGCGACACTCTCGGCGGGCGGCCAGGATCAGCGGCGCGCCGAGTATGGGCCGTTCATGGACGGCTTCGTCGAGGTCCCGCACTGTCTCGAGTATCGCAACCAGTATCCGGATGCTGAGTCCTATGGCGTGGCCGCGGCCGATGCGATCGAGGCTGTGATCCTGCGCGAGGGGCCGGACACGGTGGGTGCCCTCTGCCTCGAGCCGATCACCGCGGGTGGCGGCGTGATCGTGCCCCCGGCCGGCTACTGGGAACGGGTGCAAGAGATCTGCACCAAATACGACATTCTGCTTCATATCGACGAGGTCGTCTGCGGCCTCGGCCGCACGGGCGCCTGGTTCGGCTATCAGCATTTCGGCGTGAAGCCCGATTTCGTGACCATGGCGAAGGGCGTCGCCTCGGGCTACGCCGCCATTGCCGTGACGGTGACGACCGAGGAAATCTTCGACGCTTTCAAGGAAGAGCATGAAGATCCGATGGCGATGTTCCGCGACATCTCCACCTTCGCGGGCTGCACTGCGGGGCCTGCCGCGGCGCTCGAGAACCTGCGGATCATCGAGGACGAGGGGTTGATCGAGAACACCCAGGCCATGGGTGAGCGGCTGCAGAACAACCTGCGCGCCCTCTCGGAGAAGCATGCCGCCATTGGCGAGGTGCGCGGCCGCGGGCTCTTCGTTGGCGCGGAACTCGTGACGGACCGGCAGACCCGCGAGCCCATGGATGAGCGCAAGGTGAAGGCGGTGCTCGATCACTGCATGAACGACGATGCGGTGATTATCGGCATGACCAACCGCTCGCTCAAAGGGTTCAACAACACCCTCTGCCTCAGCCCCGCGCTGATCGCGACGTCGGATGATATCGACCATATCTCGGGCTCGATCGACCGGGCGCTGACGGCCGTTTTCGGCTGATCCCAGACGGGCCGACCGTGGCGATCCCGGTCGAGAGCTTCTTTCTGGACCCCGCCTTCCGGGGCACCTTGCAGCAGCAGGTGCGCCGGTTGGTGGTGGATGGCATCCTGTCAGGGCGGCTGCGCCCCGGCGAGCGGATGCCCTCCACCCGCCGGCTCGCGGAGCATCTGGGCATCAGCCGGATCACCGTGACGATCGCCTACACCGATCTCGTCGCCAACGACTACCTTGCGGCCCGCGGGCGCTCGGGCTACTTCGTCTCCGAGGCAGCACCGACGCCGACAGGCCCCCTGCCGCCCCCCCGCGCGGCGGCGAGCCATGTGGACTGGTCCCGCAGGTTGGCCCGTCGCTTCGCCGCCCAGCCCGCGATCACGCGGCCGCCGGATTGGCGCCAATACCCCTACCCCTTCATCTATGGTCAGGTGGATCCGCGCCTCTTCGACCATCAGAATTGGCGGCTTTGCGCGGTTCAGGCACTTGGGCAGAAGGATTTCGAGGCGCTTACCTCGGATACCTATGAGCGCGACGACCCGGTGCTGATCGAATACATCCTGCGCCATATCCTGCCCCGCCGCGGGATCCACGCGCGCCCCGAGGAGATCCTCCTCACCCTCGGCGCCCAAAACGCGCTCTGGCTCGCAGCCCAGTTGCTGCTCGATGGGCGTCGCCTCGCGGTCGTGGAGAATCCGGGCTACCCGGGCCTCGCGCGCATCCTGGCACCGCTCGGCTGCGCAATCGACGCCGTCGATGTGGATGAGGCCGGCTTGCCGCCCCATGCCATCCATCGTGAGGCCGACGCGGTTTTCGTGACCGTCAGCCATCAGTGCCCGACCAATGCGACGATGCCGGTGGAGCGGCGCCGCGCGCTGCTCGCCCGTGCCGCGCGCCATGGCTTCGTGATCGTGGAGGACGACTACGAGTTCGAGATCGCCCCCTTTGCCGGCCCCGCCCCCTCGCTCAAAGCCATGGATAGCCATGGCTCGGTGATCTACGTCGGCAGCTTCTCGAAATCGCTCTTCCCTGGGCTTCGTCTGGGCTATCTCGTCGCCCCGGAACCCTTCATCGCCGAGGCCCGCGCCCTGCGCGCCATGGTGCTGCGCCACCCGCCCGGCCATGTGCAGCGCACGGCGGCGCATTTCCTCTCCCTCGGCCATTACGACGCTCAGGTGAACCGGCTCGCCCAGGCCTATCGCCGCCGCCGCGCTGTGATGGAGCAGGCCATCGCCGAGCATGGGCTCAACAGTGAGGGACCCGTCCGCTTCGGCGCCTCCAGCGCCTGGCTGCGGGCGCCTGATGGTGTAGATGTGGAGCGCTTGGCGGAGCAGCTGCGCGCCCGCGGCGTGTTGATCGAGCCTGGCGGGGGCTTCTTCAACGCCGATCCCGATGCCGGGCGCAGCAATGCGCCGCCCCCCTATGTCCGCCTGGCCTTCTCCTCCATCGGCTCGCAACGGATCGGTGAAGGGATCGCGCTTGTCGCCGAAGAGCTCGCGGCCATCACCCGAACAGCTGCCTAAGTCCAGAACTGGCCCTATTGCAGATCTCGTTCTGGCCCTAACCTTCACACTAACCGCATGGCAATCACGCCCCCAACGCACCCCACACCGAACCGACAGGGAGACTGGCCATGCGCATGACCACCGAAGAAGCCTTTGTCAAAATGCTCCAACGTCATGGCATTAGCCATGCTTTCGGCATCATCGGCTCGGCTTTTATGCCGATCTCGGACCTGTTCCCTCGCGCCGGTATCACCTTCTGGGACTGCGCGCATGAGGGCTCGGGCGGCATGATGGCCGATGGCTACACCCGAGCCTCGGGCCGTATGTCCATGATGATCGCGCAGAACGGGCCGGGCATCACCAATTTCGTCACCGCGGTGAAGACGGCCTATTGGAACCATACGCCGCTCCTGCTGGTGACACCTCAGGCCGCCAACAAGACGATCGGCCAGGGCGGGTTCCAGGAAGTCGAGCAGATGAAGCTGTTCGAGGATATGGTCTGCTACCAGGAGGAGGTGCGCGATCCCTCCCGCATCGCCGAGGTGCTGAACCGCGTGATCCTGCAGGCGAAGCGCTGCTCGGCGCCGGCGCAGATCAACCTGCCGCGGGACTACTGGACGCAAGTCATCGACATGACCCTGCCCCCGATCGTCGAGTTCGAGCGCCCCTCGGGCGGCGACACGGCAGTTGAGGCGGCGGCGGCGCTGATCTCGGCGGCTAAGTTCCCAGTGATCCTGAATGGCGCGGGCGTGGTCCTCTCGGGTGCGATCCCGGCCTCGATGGCGCTGGCGGAACGGCTCGATGCGCCGGTCTGCTGCAACTACCAGCACAATGACGCTTTCCCGGGCAGCCATCCGCTCTCCGCCGGGCCGCTCGGCTACAACGGCAGCCGCGCGGGCATGGAGCTGATCGCCAAAGCGGATGTGGTGCTCGCCCTCGGCACGCGGCTGAACCCCTTCTCCACGCTCCCAGGCTACGGCATCGATTACTGGCCGAAAGAGGCCAAGATCATCCAGGTCGACCTCAACCCCGACCGCATTGGCCTCACCAAGCCGGTGACGGTGGGCATCGTGGGCGACGCCAAGAAGGTGGCGGAAGGGATCCTCGCGAAGCTCGCTCCCGAGGCCGGGGACACAGGGCGTGAGGCGCGCCGCGCCCTGATCGCGCAGACCAAATCCGCCTGGGCCCAGGCGCTCAGTTCCATGGACCACGAGCAGGATGACCCCGGCACCACCTGGAACGAGCGCGCCCGCGCCGCCAAGCCCGATTGGATGAGCCCGCGGATGGCCTGGCGGGCGGTGACAGCCGCCCTGCCGAAGGAGGCGATCATCTCGTCGGACATCGGCAACAATTGCGCCATCGGTAACGCCTATCCGAGCTTCGAGGAGGGCCGGAAGTACCTCGCCCCCGGCCTCTTCGGCCCCTGCGGCTACGGCCTGCCCGCCATCGTGGGCGCCAAGATCGCCTGCCCGGACACGCCCGTCGTGGGCTTCGCGGGCGACGGCGCCTTCGGCATCGCGGTGACGGAGCTGACGGCCATCGGCCGCCCCGAATGGCCGGCGATCACCATGGTCGTCTTCCGCAACTATCAGTGGGGCGCGGAGAAGCGGAACTCCACGCTCTGGTATGCGGACAACTTCGTGGGCACGGAGCTCGATACCCAGGTGAGCTATGCGGGCATCGCGCAGGCCTGCGGGCTGCAGGGGGTTGTGGCGCGCACCATGGATGAGTTGACGGCCGCGCTGCACCAGGCGCTCGACGACCAGAAGGCGGGGCGCACCACGCTCATTGAGGCGATGATCAATCAGGAGCTGGGCGATCCCTTCCGCCGCGATGCAATGAAGGCGCCGGTCGCGGTGGCCGGCATCGATCCGGCAGATATGGCTGATCCCATCGGCCTCGCCGCGGAGTAGACCACATGAGCGCGTGCACCTCTGCCACGGCCCTGGTCCTTAACGCCGGCTCCTCCTCGATCAAGCTCGCCGTCTTCGACGAAGACGGCCAGCCGGGGATCACGGCGTCGGCCAGCGAGATCGGCGGGGCGAGTGTGCTCAAGATCGGGGAGGAGCGTCAGGACATCGCCCTGCCCGATCACCGCGAAGCGCTCGACGCCTTGCTCGAGGGCCTCGCGGGCGCGGGCGTTGCGCTCTCGGACATCGGCGTCGCCGGCCACCGGGTGGTGCATGGCGGCGCACGGCTGACCGAGAGCCGCCGCATCACGGCGAGCCTGCGCGACGAGATCGCCGCGCTGAGCCCGCTGGCGCCACTCCATAACCCGCATGCGGTCGTGGCCATGGACGTGCTCACGGTACGGGCGCCGCATCTGCCGCAGGTCGCCGTCTTCGATACGGCCTTTCACGCGAGCAACCCTGAGGTGGCGCGCCGCTACGCGCTGCCGGATACGCCTGAGACCGAGGGTCTCTGCCGCTATGGCTTTCACGGGATCAGCTATGCGGGCCTGGTCGAGGCGCTGCCCGGCCTCTCAGGCGCGCCCCTGCCCCGCCGCCTCCTCGCCTGCCATCTCGGCAATGGCGCCAGCCTCTGTGCGATCCTGGAGGGCCGCTCCGTCGCCACGACCATGGGCTACTCGCCGCTTGACGGGCTCACCATGGGGACGCGGGCGGGCACCATCGACGGCAACGCCGTGCTCGAACTCGCCCGACGCACGAGCCTAGAGCGCGCCGGCGCCATCCTGAACAACGAGAGCGGACTGCTGGGCCTCGGCGGCGCGTCCGACATGCGCGCCCTCGGCCAGGCCGGCACGCCCGAGGCCCGTTTTGCCATCGAGCATTTCGCCTATTGGGCCCTGCGCCAGGCGGGTTCCATGATCGCGGCGATGGGTGGGCTCGACGCCATCGCCTTCACCGGTGGGATCGGGGAGAACGATGCGGCCATGCGCAGGTCGCTGATGGACGGCCTCGCCTTCACCGGGCTGATCGCCGGCGACGCGCGGGGACCTGCGCTCCATGCGGAGGGTTCGCCGATCACCGCCTGGATCGTCGAGGCCGCGGAAGAGGCCACAATCGCGCGCGAGGCGCGCCGGCTCATCGACGCGTAGCGCCCATCGCCCCCGTTCTCGCCGTCATCCCCGGCACGACGGCGGGAGAAAACAGCCGTCGGCAACGCGCCCTTAGGGCCCTTCAGCCATAGGCCTATTCCGACCTTTCATGTCGCTTTCAGCGACATATCGAGCACGCCCGTGAAAAATGCTTGCGGAATTTCACGCCCCATGCCTCGACTTTTGGGATGGTGATCCACGCTGCAGCCGAGTCGACCGCCGACGCTCATCCGCCCGCCAGTTTGGGCGCCGATATCCGCGCTTTGCGCCGGGCACGCGGGGTGACGCTGGAGGCGCTGGGCAGCCAGATCGGGCGCTCCGTTGGCTGGTTGAGCCAGGTGGAACGCGACCTCTCGACACCGGCGATGGATGATATCGAGGCGATCGCGAGCGCCTTGGGCGTCTCCCGTTCCTTCCTCTTCGGCGCCGGCGCCCCGCGGCCCGGGGAGGAGGGGCGCATCGTGCGCGCCGGCGCTGGGCGCAGCCTCGGCAGCAGCGATGGCGAGGCGGGCCGGGGCACCGTCGGGCTCGTCGAGCGCCTGCTGTCGCCCGATCTCAGTGACGAGTTCGAGGTGATCCATTCCGTCTTCCGCCCCGGCTCGCGCCGCAAGACCCGCGTGGCGCGGCCGACGACCGAGCT
>JBCCLX010000239.1:0-7044 GCA_039026635.1 Pseudomonadota bacterium | reverse complement strand
GGATAGATGGCAGCAGCACACCGGTCACAACGGTGACCGGTTCAAACTCGTTTGCGGTCTTTTGTTGACAAAAGACATGGAAGGGCTGCCGCCCTCGGCGCGCTCCGAGAAAAACAGATCGAAGAGATGATTGCGTTGTCGGCTCCCCCCGCCCCGCAAGCAGGTCGGGTGCCCCCCAACAACGCAATCATCTTTCGCCGGTTTTTCCCGCCGCTTGCACACCCGCTTCTCGGCGAAGGCCAAGGGTTGCAGGCGCAACCCCTGACCAAGAGGAGGGAAAGACCAATGACCACAATGCTTTATGCCCAACCCTACGACATCTCAGCGACAGGCTTCTACTTTCGGAATGCCGAGGAGTATGCCGCAAAGGCCGCGGCTGCCCGAAACGACTACGGAGAGTCTGTCGAGGAGTTTGAGATCCAGTTCATCGACGGTGACCCGATTGATGCCGCGTTGGCCGTCGCCCTCGGGGTCTACATCCCCAAGCTCGCGGCGTTCTTCGAGACGGTCGAGACCTGGGACGACCATGAAAAGCTGGCGCTGATCGTTGCTGTCGGTGAGTGCGGATACGACTTTGATTGGGAGACCGGCGAGCCGGAGGACTTCGACGTCGATCTCTACGAGGGCATGAGCCTTCGGGATCTCGCAGAGCAATTCGTCGAGGACGGCGTCTTTGGCGACATCCCGGAACGGCTCGCTCCCTATCTCGATCTCGACGCCATTGCTCGCGATCTCGGCCATGACTACGCCGAGACCGAGGTCGCGGGGCGCCGCATCGTCTATCGGTGCGGGTGAGGGAGGTGGAGATGACAGACCTGTCCGCAACCGCCGATCAGCTCGGCTTCGACAGCCTGCTCAGCGATGCCAAGGCTGACAACGCCGCTCGAATGTTCGAGCGTGAGACCGCTCATCTGCCCGCCACGCTGGATCTGGCTCTTCCATACTTCCGCGACCTGCTGAGACAGAACCATGCGGCGATGCTGGCGGCAGATGTCGAAGAGACGGTGCGCGCTCACGACGAGGCCCGCCTGCTGGCGTGGAAGTTGAACGACGGCCAGCCCGGCATCATCGCCGACGACGATGCGCCGGGATGCGTGCTGGCGCGCGAGACTGCCGCCCTCGAAGGCGCTCTCCCGCTCTGGGGACAGACGGGAACCTACATCATCGAGGCCGCAGGCCTGCGCGTGCGCATCGAGCTGGAGGGCATGTTCGGTATCGGCGGCGGCTGGGGCTTTTGGCCCGGCTTCTCCGCGCATGCGGTCGATCTCGACGCGCCCTTTCTGAGCGAGACCGGGTACCGGAGCTTTCTCGGTGTGCATGCCGATCCGGCACCGGGACATACGCCCGAGAGCTTCGTAGTGATGATTGTGGAGCACTACGTCTCCGCCGTGCTCAAGGGCAAGCCCCTGAGGATCAACGCGCGCTATCGCGACCGAGCCTAGCGGCCCGGTGACGGGCCATCGCGGCTGCGCGAACGCCGCCGTGGCCGTTCCTTCTCTTTGCGCTGGCGCTTCACGTAGTCGGACCGGGCAGCGTCTCGGGTCTCCTCCGGACTGGGCTTTGGTGTCTCGACGCGGCGGATGTCGGACTGGAGATCGGCAAGGACAGTCCGCCGAGCACTCTTCTCCGTCTTCGCGCGCTCGAGGATCGCCTGCCTGATCGATCTATGCCGATCGTTGAGCGCCTTGTGCTCAGTGAGATCGCGCTGCACCGTTTTCTCTGCGGCTGCGTCGTTCTCGGCTTCAATCTTTCGGCGCTTGCCTGTGATCCGCTGGATGAGGCCGCGCCAGCCAGACTTCAACCGCGCCTCTCGCTCGCGGGCTTCCCGCTGACGACGCTCACGCTGTTTCTGGAGGGCACGCACCGTCGCATCGCGTTGAGCGAGCTGCGCGCGTCGACGCTGGTCGGCGAGCCGTCGAAGGGTGCGGAGTGCCTCGCGCTTTTGCTCGGCTTCAAGTTCGCGCAGGCGGTCAGCAATCAGCTGTGCGGCTTCATGGTGAGCGTGGGCCACGCTCGGCAAGCGATCCATGTCGGGGATGCGCTCGCGCACGCGCTTCGACGGGATGCCGACATACTGGCGGATCGCATAGGCTTCGCCTTGGTGATCGACGGCAACCACGCCGCGGCGGTCGCC
Organism: Pseudomonadota bacterium; assembly: GCA_039026635.1. Taxonomy (GTDB): domain Bacteria; phylum Pseudomonadota; class Alphaproteobacteria; order Rhodobacterales; family Rhodobacteraceae; genus Thermohalobaculum. The sequence goes on along the minus strand of JBCCLX010000239.1, from coordinate 4,910 downwards.
GCGGGCGAGGATGTAGCCGTTCTCCTTCAGCGCATGCGCGAAGCTCACCTGCGAGTCCGAGATCGCCCAGCAGTCCTGGAACATTGCCTTGAGCTTGGCGGGGTTCTTCTTTGCACGCTTCGCCTGCTGCCACTCCGCGAGGCTGTAGTTCCGCGGGTTGCGTTCCTCGTGGCGCACGAAGCCGCGCGGCATTGTCCAGCCATGGTCGAGGTAGAGCTCACGCGCGACCGCCTGCAGCTTGGGTCTGTCGAAGGACATCTGCACCGCCCGCATCCGGTCGGCATCGATCCGGCACCAGACCGCATGTGCATGGCGGCGCAGCTGGCCATCCATGCCGCGCTTCTCATGGAAGACGACGGCGCGGGGCTGGCCCGTGAGGCCGAGGCGCTCCTCCGCTCGATCCACGGCATCGAGAAGGAGCTCCGGTGTTGCCTCTGCCTCCAGCGGCGGGTTGAGGCTCAGAGAATAGAGGTGCTGCTTGCAGCGCATGCCTCGGCTGATCGCGTAGGACTCTTGGAACGCCCCGGCGAGATCAGTCGATACGAACCCGCGCACCTCGTGCACGACGACGCGCTCGTTCTCCGCCTTCATGAGGTGGCGGGCGAGGTCCGCGCCACCACCGCGCTGGTTGCCGACGAGGATCACGGCGAGCGCGCCTGCAGGCCGAGCGCCTTGATCAAGTCCCGGCGTATCGCTGCAACATCAGCGCAAGCCGCTCGCAGGCGCTGGGCACTCTCCGCATCAAGCACGAGCGTGCCGTCGCCCTCCGCCCACGACAGCGCCTCGAAGTCTCGTGCGAGCCCGGATTGCCCAAGCGCCCGGAGCACCTTCGACAGTGCCGCATGATCTTCCACCGGAAACTTGCCCCGAGTTCTCCGCGGCTTCGCTTCCGCGCCAAAGAGCTGCTCGCGCACATAGTCGGAGAGCGACAGGCCCGCCGCATCCTTCTTGAGGCGCGCCTTCTCTTCCGCGGTCACGCGCAAGGAGACATATAGCGGCTTCGGCTTCGCGGTGTTCGGCGCATCGTTCTCGTGCCGTGTCGGCTGCACGCCTCCCGCGGCGGCCGCACCGAATGCGGCGTTTAAGCTGCGGCTTTCCCCGATAGAGTTCACACGCGCCATCACGACGGTCCTCCGGGTTCAGACTGAGACTGCGCCGCAGAAGCACTCGGGAGGTCGTCGTCAGTCGGTTCAGGGTCGACTGAAGCGCCGGTGTCTGGACGTGCAAACTCGGCCAGATCAACGCCCTTGAGCTGCTCTGACCAGTCCTCTAACACGTCCAAAAGGGGTTCTAGATCGGTGAGCGATGGCCCACCAATTCAAAAACCCCGGCCGTTTGCTGGGGTTTTTCTTGAAGGTGATGCGATGATTGAGCGGCTCTCCATCGCCCGGCCCGATGACTGGCATCTGCATCTGCGCGATGGGGCGATGCTGGCTGGGATTGCGGGGCCCAGTCTTCGGCATCTCAATCGTGCGATGATCATGCCGAACCTGGTCCCTCCCGTCGTGACGGCGGCCGATGCGCGGGCCTATCGGGACCGGATCCTCGCGGCGCTGCCCGAGGGGGCGACGGCCACGCCTGAGATGACGCTCTATCTCACGGAGACCACCGATCCCGATGATGTGGCTGCCGCTGCGGAGGCGGGGCTCATTCGGGCCGTCAAACTCTATCCGGCCGGGGCCACCACCAATTCGGACTCAGGCGTGCGGGAGATTGCGCGCGTACTGCCGGTGCTCGAGCGGATGGCGGAGATCGCCTTGCCCCTCTCGATCCATGGTGAGGTCACTGATCCGGATGTGGATATCTTCGACCGCGAGCGGGTGTTCATCGACCGGGTGCTGCGCCCGTTGCGTGACCGGGTGCCGGGCCTGCCGATCGTGTTGGAACATATCACGACGGCCGATGCGGTCTCCTACGTGCATGAGGCGCATATCCACGCCACGATCACGACCCATCACCTCGTCATCAACCGCAACCACATGCTCGCAGGCGGGATCCGGCCGCATTACTACTGCCTACCCGTTGCCAAGCGCGAGCGGCATCGCGAGGCGCTGGTCCATGCGGCGACAAGCGGTGACCCGCTCTTCTACAGCGGCACTGATAGTGCGCCCCATAGCGACGATGCCAAGCTGGCACCCTGCGGCTGTGCCGGCTGCTTCACGGCACCCGTTTCTCTGCCGGTGCTTGCGCATGTCTTCGAAGGGGCTGGGGCGCTGGACAAGCTGGAGGCCTTTGTCTCGCTTAATGGCGCGCATTTTCACGGGCTTGACCGGGCCGAGGATCGGGTGACTTTGATCCGTGGCGAGGCCTGGACTGCGCCCGCGCAGGTCCAGACAGGGGCGGGTCCTGTCACCGTTTTCGACCCGGGCTTTCCCCTTCACTGGCGCGTCGAGGAGCCGACATGAGCGCAAGAGCCCCTGAGGATGCCCCTGAAGATGCCCGGGCGACGGCCCGGATGCTGCTGGAGATCGGAGCGGTCGATATTCGCGCTGTGGGGGGCGCGGTCGAACCCTACCGGCTGACTTCCGGGCTTGCTGCACCCTGCTACATCGATTGCCGCCGCGTGATCTCCTTCCCTCGCGCCCGGGCCGCGGCCATGGATGCTGCCTGTCGTCTACTTGCCGCCGAGGCGGGGGTCGAGCGCTTCGATGCGATCGCCGGGGGTGAGACGGCCGGCATTCCCTTTGCGGCCTGGATTGCGGAGCGGCTCGCTTTGCCCATGCTCTATGTGCGCAAGAAGCCCAAGGGGTTCGGCCGCAACGCCCGGATCGAGGGTCATTTCCGTGAGGGTGCGCGCGTCCTCCTCGTGGAGGATCTGACGACAGACGGTGGTTCGAAAGTGAACTTCGTCGAAGCGCTGCGCGAGGCTGGTGCGGAGTGCGGCCACACGGTCGTCCTCTTCTACTACAGCATCTTTCCGGAGGTGCCTGCGCGTCTGGCCGAGCAGGGCATCACGCTCCATGCGCTCGCGACCTGGGACGACATTCTCGCCGAGGCGGAGGGGCGGTTCCCCGAACCCGCGCTCGAGGCGCTTAGCGCTTTCATCCGAGATCCGTTGGGCTGGTCCGCCGCCCATGGCGGGCGCGCCGATCACAGTCTCTCGGCCTGAGCCGCGCGCCTCAGCGGTTCGAGGACAGCCATCCCTGCGACCAAGACGGCTGCAGCGATCAGCGAGGGGGCGAGGTAGTCGCCCGTCGTTGTGCGTAGCCAACCCGCCAGCGCCGGCCCGATGATCTGGCCGAGCCCGAAGGCGGCGGTCATGAGCGCGATGACCCGCTGTGCCGCCCCTGGCGCGCGCGCCACGGCCTCCTGCAGGCCTAGCGCCGTCAGTGCCATGAAGGTCGCGCCAAGAGCGGTCGCCGCGATCCCGAGGGCAAAGGCCCCGCCGGCAAGCGCGCCGATGGCGATCCCGGCGGCCTCGACCAACATGGCCGCCTGGATGGCGAGCAGTGTCCCGATCCGCTGTGCGATCCAGCGCCAGAGGAGGATCGACGGCATGCCTGCCAAGCCGACCAGCCCCCAGACGACCGCCTCATCCGCCCGGGAGCCTCCACCCTCTCGCAGGATCGCAACGATGAAGGTGGCCAGGATCACATAGCCGAACCCCACGGCCCCATAAGAGAGCACCAGTCTCCAGAGGCCGGGCGCCGCGGCGCTCTCTTGCGCTTGTGCCGCTGCCAGGGGGCGCTGCCTTGGGATCAGGAGGAGCGCGGCGATGGCGCCTGCCAAGGCCGCCAGAGCACCGCCGAGCCAGACGATCCGCCAGTCTTCGGCCGCAGCGATCAGGGGGGAGGCGATGATGGCGGAGACTGCAATGCCGGCGCCAACGCCCGCGAAGTGCAGCGCCGTCAGTCCGCCGCGCCCGACCGCCCCTAGGCGTGCGGCGACGAGCGTCGAGGCCGTAACCAGAACCCCCGCACTCGCCAGTCCCGCCACAAAGCGCAGAAGTCCCCAGGCCACGGGATGCTCGGTCAAGACCATTGCGCCGGTCGTCAGCACGCTGAGCGCTAGCGCACAAAGAAGGACGGGGCCCGGGCGCGCTGAGAACCAAGCAACGGCTCCCAGCAAGGCGCCGAGTAGATAGCCTGCGAAATTTGCGCTGGCGACTAGGCCGGCCTCCGCAGGGCTTAACCCCGGCATCATGGGCAAGACGGGTGTGAACAGAAACCGGCCGATCCCCATGGCGGCCAGCAGCGCGCAGAAGCCCCCGAGCGCGATCGTGACGGCGCGCGCCGCTTCAGGCCCCTTCTCGGCCATGCCGTCCCTCCTCCCATCGCGCAGCCTTGCTGGCGTCGCGACGTCCCACCATATGGTGAAGCGGGACGCCGCGATCGGGTCCCACACCGCTGTCGCTTGCACGAGGACACGCAATGACACGACCTTTTTTCGCCGCCTACCCCAACATGCTGGGCTTCGAACAGCTCGATCGGTTGATGGAGCGTTCGGCCAAGAGCGGGGGGGACGGCTATCCACCTTTCAACATCGAACTGATCGGCGAGGACAGCTACCGCATCACCCTCGCGGTGGCAGGCTTTCGCGAGACCGACCTGGCAATCACGGTGGAGGACGGCCAGCTCTGCGTCCGCGGCAAGCGCGAGGACGATGGGACGCGGGAGTATCTCCACCGAGGGATCGCCGCGCGCCAGTTTCAGCGCAATTTCGTCTTGGCCGAGCATGTGGAGGTTGAGGGTGCAGCGCTTGAGCATGGGCTACTGCACATCGAGCTGCGCCGCCACCGGCCCGAGCCGAAGGTGCGCACCATCGCTATCGGCAAAATGCGTTGAGGAGGGAACGGAGATGACCGACAAGATCACCACGCCGCCGGCTCGTCAGGCCATCGTCTATGTGCGAGAGGCTCAGACGGAGGCTTTGCCGGACGAACTGAAGACCGCTCCTGGCCCGTTCTTCTC
>JBCCLX010000238.1:0-7055 GCA_039026635.1 Pseudomonadota bacterium | reverse complement strand
GCCGGTCTGCGTGCCCGTTTCGACCCGCATGGGATCCTCAATCCCGGCCGTATGGGCTGATACCACCGCGCGGGGGAGCGATGGCCGATGCCTATGATTTCTGGGCCGAGCGCCTGCCGGGCGAGACCCTGGCGGCCGTGGATCGCTTTTGGGCACAGTTCGACATGCTTGCCCCCTCGCTGGAGGCGGTGCTCGATGCCTCGAGCGAGCCGGGCACGCATGAGAGCCTTGGCGAAGCGATGACCGAGGCCCTCGGCACCGACACCGAGGCTCTCTACTGGGAGCTTGCGCCGGGACACGCGGCCCAAGACAGCAGCACAGCCTACCATCTCTCGATCACCCCCGAGCTCTATGCCTCCAAGCGCCCGCTGGCCCGCGCCTTCGTCGCCCGCGCGCCCGAGCGCTCGGGCTGGAGCTTCTCCGACGCCCGTCCTCCCGTGCCGGACGGTGCCGATCTGCTCGGCTTCGTTGCCTCCCGTGCCTTCCAGGATCTGACGCTGACCGGCGCGGCTGCGGCGCGCGGCGCCCATCGCACGATCGATATCCTCGGCGCAGGTGATGGCGACGGCGTCGCAGGCCAGGCCGGGCTCTTGTTCTCGCTTCTCGTCGGCGAGGCGGTGGAGCGCGACTGGCTGGGACGGGTGGATGCCGCCCCCGCCCTGCCCTTCGCAAGCGGCGCCCGCGCCGGGGCGGATGGCGCGCGTGAGCCCGCGGCCGATTGGGTGCACCGCTTTGCCGGCGAGGTGGGCGCGCTGCTCGAAAGCCTGCATCGCGCGCGCTCCCCCGGGCCCTTCGCCCCCCCGCGTGAGAACGACGAGCCGACGCTCTTCCGCCTCGAACCTCAGGACGCCCCCTGGCCGCGCGCGGATGGCCTCACCTACCTCACCACCCGGCCCGACTATGCCGAGGCACGCTTTTCGGGCGGCGCCATCGCGGCTGTTCGCTTCACAACCCTGCCCGAGAGCTTCCTCGGCCTGCGCCTCTGCCGCACGGAAGATGCCCCCTTCGACACGCTCGAACCCCGGATCGCCCTGGCCGATGCCCTCGACGCGGCCCTGCGCAGCGCAGGGCTTGGCGGCGTCTTCGGCGAGGGGCATGGCGAAGAGCACATCTACGTCGACTTCACAGCCACCGACATCCCCGTCGCCATCGCCACCACCGAGCGCGTGCTCGACCGGTTAGGCCATCGCGCGCCTGCCGACATCCTCTTCGACGAGGCCGGGCTCACCGACCTTGTCTGGCCCCTCGCGACGGCCCGTCATAGCCACTGAAGCTCCATGGCACGCTAGAGTGCCGCGGAGGAGAGACAGGATCGAGACCATGCAGACGAACTTCACCGAGAAGCAGCTCGAGAACCCTGGCGTCGCGCGGGCGAACCAGATCATCAGGTCCTGCGTGCACTGCGGTTTCTGCACGGCCACCTGCCCGTCCTATGCCGTGCTGGGGGACGAACTCGATAGCCCGCGCGGGCGCATCTATCTGATCAAGGACATGCTGGAGAACGACCGGCCCGCGGATGCCAAGATCGTCAAGCACATCGATCGCTGTCTCTCCTGCCTCGCCTGCATGACCACCTGCCCCTCGGGTGTGCACTACATGCACCTGGTCGACCATGCGCGAGAGCATATCGAGCAGACTTACACGCGACCCTGGCACGACCGGGGCCTGCGCTGGATCCTGCGCCAGATCCTGCCCTTCCCGACCCGCTTTCGCCTCGCCATGGCCGGCGCGATGCTGGCCAAGCCGCTCGGCGCCTACATCCCGGGCCGGATCGGCGCGATGCTGCGCATGGCGCCTGCGCGGATCGAGCCGCCCGCGCTGCACGATCGCCCGCAGGTCCATCCCGCCACCGGCACGCGCCGCGGGCGCGTCGCCTTGATGACGGGCTGCGCGCAGATGGCGCTGGATGCGGAAATCAACGCCTCGACGATCCGGTTGCTGACGCGACAGGGCTGGGACGTGGTGATCGCGAAGGGGATCGGCTGCTGCGGTGCGCTCAACCATCACATGGGCGACACCGACGGCTCCCACCACTTCGCCGCTGCCAACATCCGGGCCTGGATGGGCGAGGTGCGGGGCGAGGGTCTCGACGCCGTGATCATCAACACCTCGGGTTGCGGCACGACGGTGAAGGACTACGGCTACATGTTCCGGCTGGACGAGACCATGGCCGAGGACGCCGCCCATGTCTCCAGCATCACCCGCGACATCAGCGAGTTCCTCGATGAGAAGGGTCTGGAAGGCGCCACGAAAGCCGCGCGCCTGCGCGTCGCCTACCATGCCGCCTGTTCGCTTCAGCACGGGCAGAAGATCACGATGGCGCCCAAGAAGCTCCTGAAACAGGCGGGTTTTCAGGTGGTTGAGCCCAAGGACCCGCATCTCTGCTGCGGCTCAGCCGGAACCTACAACCTCCTCCAGCCCGCGATTGCGGACGAGTTGAAGAAGCGCAAGGTTGCAACGCTGGAGGCGACGTCTCCGCAACTCATCTCCGCAGGCAACATCGGCTGCATGATGCAGATCGGCGGTGGCACGGGCCTGCCCGTCGTGCACACGGCGATGCTGCTCGATTGGGCAACCGGCGGGCCGGTGCCGCGCGCCCTTGAGGCGCTTGTGTCATCGCAGGCGATCGCGGCGGAGTGAGCCTCGCGTCCACTTTCCCGTCATGATCTCAGGGTATCGCTCGCGCATGTGGTATTTTCGTCTGATCCCGCTTCTGCTCGCCCTCCTGCTGCCCGACCTCTCGGCGCAGGCACTAGAGCTCGATCGCCGGCGCATGCTCTCGGCCAAAGAGCATGAGCCTTGGAAGGGGATCGGGCGCGTCAATGTGGCGGCCTATAGCGAGAAGGGCCATTGCACCGGCACGCTGATCGGCGAGGACATTGTCGTCACCGCGGCGCACTGCGTTTTTTCGAACAGCACGGGCCGGCAATATGCGCCGGGGAACGTGACCTTCGTGGCCGGCTGGCGGCTGGGCCAGAAGGTTGCCTACCGCCGGGCCAGCCGGATCATCGTGCATCCGGACTACGACCATCTCTCTGATCTTACGCTGGAAAAGATGGGCGTGGACCTCGCGCTGATCCTGCTCGACAGTCCGATCCCGGCCGATGTGGCGCCGTCCTTCGCCTTCGCCCCCCTCAACACAGCGACCCAGCCGCTGACGCTGCTAAGCTATCGCCAGGATCGGGCCCATGCGTTGACGCGCCAAGACGGCTGCGATCTGGCGGCCCTGCGCGGGCCACTCATGGTCATGCATTGCGACGTCACCTTCGGCGCCTCCGGCTCACCCGTATTTGCCGAGGTCAATGGAGAGAGCCGGATCGTGGCGGTGATCTCCTCCAAGGGGCGCGATCGTGAGAAGCGCAAGCCGTTGGCCTTCGCCGTACGGGCCGATGCTGTGCTCTCGACGCTGCTGCCGGCCGTCTTGCGTTAACACCCCTTGAAGGCGCCGTTCCCCTATCCCACCTGAGAGATTGTGGATGCCAAACGGGTCCACAACCGACTGAGGGTTTGCCCGCTGATGGGGAGCCCGACCACCATATCGCTTTGCATGAGGATATGACTATGCGCACGATCGACCTGACCCCCCTCTATCGCTCGACTGTTGGCTTCGACCGGATGGCCTCCCTGCTCGATCAGGTGATGACCGGTGACCAGGCCGCCCCGAGCTATCCGCCCTACAGCATTGAGAAGACGGGCGAAGATGCCTATCGGATCACCATCGCCGTCGCGGGCTTTGCCGAGGAAGACCTCGCCATTGAAGTGCGTGACCACGCGCTGACCGTGACCGCCCGCAAGACTGCTCAGAAGGACGCGCCGAAGCGCACCTATCTGCATCGCGGCATTGCCGAGCGTGGTTTCGAGCGCCGCTTCCAACTGGCCGACCATGTTCGCGTCGCCGGCGCGACGCTGGAGCACGGCCTCTTGCACGTTGATCTCGTGCGGGAAATCCCTGAGGCCCTCCGCCCGCGCACGATCCAGATCGCGACGAGCAAACCGCAGACCCAGGTGGTCGAGGGCTAAGCGCCCTTCCATTTGGACTTCTCTGAGCATCACACCTTGCGCCCGCATCGCGGGCGCATTTTTTGTTTTCAGACAAGGTGTTCGACGCACGTTTCTTCCGCTCCACCCTTGACCCTCGCCACCCCTTGGTGATTATCGGAGACGGTACCAGCGCCGGTAGAGCGCGGACCTTCAGGGAGAATAATCGTGCTCGACCGTGCAGACGCCGCTGACACGTTTCCAAAACTGCTCGCCTTCAATGCCGAGACGCGAGGCACCCTGCCGGCCAGTCGCGAGAAGCAGTTTGGGATCTGGCAGAGCTGGACCTGGGACGATGTCGCGCGGGAGAGCCGGCAGATTGCGCTTGGGCTGATGACGCTGGGTCTGCAGCCCGGCGATCGCGTGGCCATCATCGGCAGCAACAGACCCCAGCTCTACTGGTCCATGGTCGCCATCCAGATGGGCGGCGGCGTGCCCGTGCCGATGTACCAAGATGCGGTGGCCGAGGAGATGGTCTACGTCCTCGACCATGCCGAAGCACGCATGGTCATCGCCGAGGATCAGGAGCAGGTCGATAAGGTCCTGAGCATCGCCGAACGCCTGCCAGGGCTCGGCCATGTGGTCTATCTCGATCCCCGCGGCCTGCGGAATTACGACCATACAACGCTGCACGATCTGGCCGCGCTGCAGCGTACCGGCGCCGCCGCAGAGGAGAGCCACGGCCCCATACTCGACCAGATCATCGGCGGGATGACGGGCAGCGACACAGCAGTCATGCTCTACACCTCGGGTACAACCGGTCGCCCGAAAGGTGTGGTCCTGTCGCACGACAACATCATCAAGATCAGCCGCGCGGCCGCCGAGTTTGACGGGCTGGTGGAGACGGACTCCGTCCTCGCCTATCTGCCCATGGCCTGGGTCGGCGACTTTATCTTCTCCATGGGCCAGGCCTATACGACGGGCCTCTGCGTTGCCTGCCCCGAGAGCAACGAGACCATGCTGCATGACCTGCGGGAGCTCGGGCCCTCTTACTTCTTCGCCCCGCCCCGCATCTTCGAGAACCTGCTCACCACCGTGATGATCCGGATGGAGGATGCCGGACCCATCAAGCGCCGCCTCTTTCACTACTTCATCAATCACGCCAAGGCCGTGGCCGAGAAGAAGAAGCGGGGCGAGGCAGAGACAGGGACCGAGAAGCTCCTCACCGCGCTTGGTGAGATCCTCGTCTTCGGCCCGCTGAAGAACATCCTCGGCATGTCCCGCGTCCGCGTCGGCTACACTGCGGGCGAGGCCATCGGCGCCGATCTCTTCAACTTCTACCGCTCCATCGGGATCAACCTGAAGCAGCTTTACGGCCAGACGGAAGCGAGCGTCTTCATCACGCAGCACCCCAACGACGCGGTGGAGCTGGAAACCGTGGGCGTGCCGACGCCGGGCGTCGAAATCCGCATCGGGGACAACGGCGAGGTCTTCTACCGCTCCCCCGGCGTGTTCCAGGAGTACTACAAGAACCCCGAGGCGACGGCGGACACGAAGGACGCCGAGGGCTGGGTCGCGACGGGCGATGCGGGCTTCATGGACGAGGCGACGGGGCAGCTCCGCATCCTCGACCGCGCCAAGGACGTGGGCAAACTCGCCAACGGCAAGCTCTTTGCGCCGAAGTACATCGAGAACAAGCTCAAATTCTTCCCGAATATCCTCGAGGCCGTCGTGTTCGGGCATGAGCGCGACACCTGCATGGCCTTCATCAACATCGACCTCAATGCCGTGGGTAACTGGGCCGAGCGCAACAACATCGGCTATGCGTCCTATCAGGAGCTGTCCCAGCATCCGAAAGTGATCGCGATGGTGGGTGAGCATCTGCGCGAGACAAACCAGGCGCTGGCGCATGACACGATGCTGAGCCACTGCCAGATCAGCCGCTTCCTGGTGCTCCACAAAGAACTCGACGCCGACGACGGCGAGCTGACCCGCACCCGCAAAGTCCGCCGCAAGACCATCGGCGAGAAGTTCGAAGACCTCGTTGACGCCCTCTACGGCGGCAAAGACGAGATCCACACCTCGACGGAGGTTACGTACGAAGACGGCCGCAAAGGCGCCATCAGCGCCACCCTCAAGATCAGCGACGTCGAGACTTTCCCAACAGCCGTGTCCGCCGCCCCTGCCGCCGCGGCCTGAGGAGCAGCAGCATGAGCCACGCCCCCCTTGCTGGAAATGTTGCCGAGGCTGCCTCGACGGATGCCGAGTATGCCGCTGCTGAGAAGGCGCATGGGCTCGATACGCGGCGGATCGGGGATGTCGTCATGGACATCCGCAACATCTCCCTGCGCTTCGGTGGGGTGACGGCGATCCGGGATGTCTCCTTCGATATTCACGAGGGCGAGGTGCGGGCGATCATCGGGCCGAACGGTGCCGGCAAGTCCTCGATGCTGAATGTCATCAACGGCTTCTATCACCCGCAGGAGGGCGAGGTCTGGTTCCGTGGCAAGCGTCGCGGGCCCATGAAACCGCATCAGATCGCGCGTCAAGGCATCGCACGGACGTTCCAGAACATCGCGCTCTTCAAGGGCATGACGACGCTCGACAACATCATGACGGGCCGGCTGACCAAGATGAAGCGCAACATGTTCTGGCAGGCGATCTGGTCAGGCCCCGCTGAGCGCGAGGAGATCGAGCACCGCGAGGCCGTGGAGCGCATCATCGACTTCCTCGAGATCCAGTCGATCCGCAAAACCCCCGTAGGCCGCCTGCCATACGGCCTACAAAAACGCGTGGAACTTGGTCGGGCGCTCGCCGCCGAGCCGAAACTCCTGCTCCTCGATGAGCCCATGGCGGGCATGAACGTTGAGGAGAAGGAGGACATGTGCCGCTTCATCCTCGATGTGAACGATGAATTCGGCACCACCATCGCGCTCATCGAGCACGACATGGGCGTGGTCATGGACCTCGCCGACCGCGTCGTCGTCCTCGACTACGGCCGCAAGATCGGCGACGGCACCCCCGACGACGTCCGCAACGACCAAGCCGTGATCGACGCTTATCTGGGAGTTTCCCAT
>JBCCLX010000237.1:0-7084 GCA_039026635.1 Pseudomonadota bacterium | reverse complement strand
CTGCTGGGCTTCAGCTTCCTCTCCGAAGGCATGGCATACTCGTCCTGCGCCATTGGCAGGACCAGCGGGGCGTCAGGGGTCGCCCGCACCTAGCGCTGCGATTGGACGGCGGGCGCGCGGGTCGCTATGGCTCCGCTGATCCGAAGTGCGGCGCGAGGCAGGCATGGCCCTTTTCAAGAAGCTGAAGGAACGGCTTTTCAAGTCGTCGGCAAAGCTCGACGAGGGGTTGGAGACGTTGGTGGAAGAGGGCGGCGAGGCAATCGAGGCCGAGCCGCTGCCCGAAGTCGCGCCCGCCGCGCCCTCCGCCTCACCTACCGTCACCGAGCCTCCCGCACCTGCCCCTGTTCCAGCAACGCGGATCCAGACAGCGCCCGCGCCAAACAACCCGCCGCCCAGTCCCCTGCCCAGCCCCGCACCAGAACCCTCTGTGGCGCCCATTGGCGACGCGCTGCCGCCGGAGCCGTTGGCGGAGCCGACATTGACCGAGCGTTTCGAGCCGCCGGCACCCGCTGTGCCGCCCGAACCGGGCCCTGCAGCCTTAACCCCGATGCCAGCAGCCTCCCTCGACGCCGATCCGGGGATGGAGGAGGGGGCCGAGACCACGCGCCCGGGCCTTCTCGGCCGCGTCTTTGGCCGGCGGTCTACGACGACGCGGATCCTCGACGACGCGCTGCTCGAGAGCCTTGAGGACGTGTTGATCCAGGCGGATATGGGCGTGGAGACCGCGCTGGCCCTGTCGGCACGCCTCTCCGAGAAACACTATGGTCGGCGGGTTGGGACGGCAGAGCTCAAGGCGCTGTTGGCACGCGAGATCGCCGAGATCTTGGGCCCTGTCGCCCGACCGCTTCCGATCTTTGCCAAGCGCCCGCAGGTCGTCCTCGTCGTCGGCGTCAATGGCTCGGGCAAGACGACGACGATCGGCAAGCTCGCGAGCCAGCTGCGCTCTGCCGGCAAGAGCGTGGTCATCGCGGCCTGCGACACCTTTCGTGCCGCGGCCGTCGAGCAGTTGGAGGTTTGGGGGCAGCGTGCCGGCGTGCCGGTCCTCACCGCGCCTCAGGGAAGCGATCCGGCGAGCTTAGCCTTCGACGCCATGACGCGGGCCGAGGCGGAGGGCGCGGATCTGTTGCTCGTCGACACGGCGGGGCGGCTCCAGAACCGCCAGGACCTGATGGAGGAGCTGGCCAAGATCGTGCGTGTCTTGCGCAAGACCGACGCGGAAGCGCCTCACAACACGCTCTTGGTCCTAGACGCCACAACGGGTCAGAATGCCATTGGGCAGGTCGATGAATTCCGGCGGATCGCCGATGTGACGGGTCTCGTCATGACCAAGCTGGACGGGACTGCAAAGGGCGGCGTGTTGGTCGCGCTGGCCGACCGCTTCGGCCTGCCGATCCATGCAATCGGGGTGGGTGAGCAGATCGACGATCTGGCCCCCTTCGACCCCGAGGACTTCGCGGCCGCCCTTACCGGCGCCGATTGATCGCAACCAATCGGTCCGTATCGCGGGGCTTCGGCGGCTGGATCGGCCGTTACTCGCCGGCCAGCAGCATCGCCCGTTCGGTCAAACTCGTGAGCGGCGTGTTTGCTTGGCTCTCGCTCCCGAGTTCCATGCCGCCTGCGCCCTGCTCGGCAGCGGACGGTTTCTCACGATCCGCCTTGTCGCCTGCCTCAACCTGCTCGTTCATCGATCACTCCGTTGCCATCTGCTCAGAGACAGTCTGGCGCAATTTGGTTTCGCGTTGCTCACCCCCGGCGACCTGATCCTGCGCGTCCGTGGCAAGCTAAGACTGATAGGAAAGGCGCAGACCCTGCGGTCGGAAGAGGGAATGCCCCGCCTTTCCACCTGTCGCGCCACACATCCGCCAAATGGCAGACGCGCCTATCGCGCTGCCGGCTTGACAGGCAGCTGTGGGGTTCCGATGCCCCACAGACAGGCAGTGCAGGAGACGGGCCATGGGGGAGATGATCGCGGGCATGGCCGGCACGCCGGAAGGCGAGGTTCTCGCGCTCGTCCTCGCGCTGCTCTCGTCCCTGGCCCACGCGACCTTCGGTGCGATCAACAAGGGCTGGGTCGACCCGTACCTGAACCGCGGGGCCATCAACGTCTGCTACGCGCTCGGCGCGCTGCCCTTTGCGCTCTTCGTCTTCCCCCTGCCGACGCCCGGGCTCTGGCTGATCCTCGTCGGCGTCTATGTGATCCACCTTGTCTACGAGTGGCTGCAATCCGCCGCTTTCGAGAAGGGCGATTTCACACTTGTCTATCCGATTGCGCGCGGGACGGGACCGCTTCTGATCGCGATCGGCTCTGTGTTCCTGTTCGACGAGAGGCTGGCGCTCACGCAATGGCTCGGGGTGCTCACGCTCTCGGGGGCGATCATGGGGTTGGCGGTCGTCAACCTGAAGGCGCGCGGGCTCGACCCCCTGGCGCTGCCCAACCTGCGCATGGCGATCGTCACGGCGCTGCTGACGGGGGTGATGATCGCGGTCTACACGCTCTACGACGCCTATGGCATTCGCCAGGCGACGAACCCCTTCACCTTCCTTGCCTGGTTCTTCGTGCTCGGCGGTCTTGGCTTCCCGCTCGTGGCGCTCAATCGCTGGCGGATCCTCACGCCGGCGCAGCGCCCCGAGATCGGCGATCTGATCACGCGCGGGGTGTTCGGCGCCCTTGTCGCCTATCTGAGCTTCGGCGCCGTGATGCTGGCCACGCGGCTCGACAAGGTGGGCGAGGCGGCGGCGCTGCGTGAAACCTCGATCATCTTCGCCACCGCCATCGGGGTCTTCTTCTTCCACGAAAAGGTCGACATGCGCCGGCTTGGCCTCATCGGTCTGATCCTGGTGGGCGCCCTGCTGGTCGAGCTTGGACCGTGAGAAAACCGATCGGGCGGGCCTAAGCCAGGGCGGCGAGCAGCGGCAGGGAGAGGACGCTCGTTGCCAGCACGATCTGGGCGATCGCCTCTGTGCGCACGCCGTAGAGGAGCGCGAGGCTGAAAGCCATTGTCCCCGAGGGCCCGGCGGAGGCGAGGACGAAGCGCGCCCCCTCCGCCCCGCCGACGAGCCAGATCGCTGCTGCGATGGCGGCGGGAAAGCACACGAGCTTGATCGTCGAGAAGACGAGCACTGCAGGATCGCGCCCGAAGACCGTGCCCGAGAGGACCACGCCGAGTGCGAAGAGGCCGAGCGGGGCCGCCGCCGCCCCGGTGAAGAAGACGAAGGTGTCGACCGAGCTTGGCAGTGGGATGCCGAGGGCGGCGACGAGCAGCCCCACCACGATGGCCACGATGATCGGTGACCTCACCATCGTGCGGGCAACGACCGCCGGGCCCACCCGTCCCGAGGCGATCAGCTGCAGCGCCATGATCGAGCCCGCGAAGGTGACGGTGCTGTCGAGCGTGATGACCTGTGTGATCCCGATGACATTGTCGGGACCATGCAGGAACAGGGCGATGGGTAGGACAAAGAAAGCGTTGTTGGCGAAGATCCCGCAAAAGGCGAGGAGCACCGCCTCGTCCGGCGCCCGTCCCAGGACCCGTCGCGCCAACCGATAGCCGCCGGCGAAGAACAGGCCCTCGACAAGGGCATAGGCCGCGAGGGCGCCGGGCTGGAAGCGTTCGATCGGGGCCGAGGCGATCAGCCCAAAGACCAGAACGGGCAGGGGGACCGTCATGGCGAAGCGATTGACGGCGCGCGCCTCCGACATGTCGGCCAGCCCCGCGCGGCCGAGCCCATAGCCAAGCGCTGCGATCGCGAAGACCGGCAGGATCGGATCGGCTAAGACGTCGAGCATCGGCAACCCTGGGCGGTTCTGATGGCGGAAGAGCCCGCCGGTGCAGAACTGTTCCGCGCCTCTGCGACATCCAGCCGCAAGTCTTCCCAAGCCCGATTTTTTGGGTCGGATCTCCTGGCCGGATGATCGAAAAAAGCGGCGCCGCAAAGGGGGCTGCGCGGTGACAGGGCGGCCCGTTTCGTCCTAGGACCTGTGCATGACAGACACCGCCGCACCCTCGCCCCTCGTGAAGACCGCGCTCGAGATCGGGCCGCTTGCCGTCTTCTTCCTCTCGTTCCAATGGGGCGAGGAGATCCTGGCCAGCGCACCTGCGGGCGCGCTTCTGGGCCCGCTCCGCGATGCCCCGGCGATGACCGGGGACAGCGGGCCGCTCTTCGTGGCCACCGCTTTCTTCATGGTGGCGATCGCAGTGGCGCTGGCCGCTTCCTGGTCGCTGACCCGCAGCCTGCCGCGCATGGCGGTGGTGACGGCCATCGTCGTCGTCGTCTTCGGCGGCCTGACGCTCTGGCTGCAGGACGAGACCTTCATCAAGATGAAGCCGACCATCGTGAACGGGCTCTTCGCGCTCGCGCTCGGTGTCGGGCTCCTGCAGGGCCGCAGTTACATCCGCTATCTGATGGCCGAGGCGCTGCAGATGGACGACCGCGGCTGGATGCTCTTCACGCAGCGCTGGTGCGGGTTCTTCATCTTCATGGCGCTTCTCAACGAAGTGATCTGGCGCACGCAGAGCACGGAGTTCTGGGTCAGCTTCAAGACCTTCGCCAACCTGCCCATCACCTTCATCTTCATGGCCTGCCAGATCCCGCTCCTGAAGCGGCATATGATCGAGGAGCCCGAAGCCGGAGAATAGACGGGCGAACCGGCCTCACGACAGAGACGCGGCAAGAGCGCCGCAGAGGCGCGATCCCAACTCAGCTAGGCACCGCTGACCGTTCCCCACGTGCGCCCTGTCGGCATCGACGCCGCGGGAGCAGCCTGCTCAGCCGCTCGTGGCCGCGCCTTGGGCGGCCTCGATCGCCGGCAGTAGACGATCCTTCAGGCTCTGTCCGGTAATCGGGCCGATGTGTTTGTAGACGATGCGCCCCTGACCATCGATCACGAAGGTCTCCGGCACGCCATAGACGCCCCATTCGATCCCCACACGGCCGTTCCGGTCTGCGCCGATCAGCGTGTAGGGATCGCCCAGCTCGTCGAGAAAGGCGCGGGCCCCCTCGGGTGTGTCCTTGTAGTTCAACCCATGCACCGTCAGGCCCCGCTCGGTAGCGAGGCCCTTCACCCATGGATGCTCGGCCCGGCACGGCACGCACCACGAGGCCCAGACATTGACGAGCTTCACCCCTGGGCCCTGCAGATCCGCCGTGGTGAAGGGCGCAGCCCCCTCGTTCAGCGGCTCGAGCACAAACTGAGGCGCCGGGCGATCGATCAGCGTGGACGGGAGATCATCGGTCTTGGTCAAGAGCCCGATCAGAAAGGTGGAGAGAACCGCAAAGGCCCCCATCAGCGGCACGACCATCCAGAGGCGAAAGCCGCTCTTGCCGGCCGCAGGTCCAGTATCGGTCCCAGTCCCCGTGGCAGCACCCGTCCCCATCCCGGTCTGTGTGGCGCCGCTGCTCTGTGCTTCGTCCGTCATCCGGTCTCTCCTCCGGCCCGCCCGGCGGTCCCGCCGGCGCCGCTACGTACCGCCTGCTCTGCCGCTTCCATCTCGCGTCGCGCCAGGGCATTCGCGCGCACCGAACGCCAGATCAGCAAGCCGATGATCGCAACCGTCGCCCCGTAGGAAGCGGCCACGTAGGGTAGGTAGGGATCGGCCAAGAGAGCGTTCATGCCGTCACCGTGCCGTCCTTGCCAACCGGTGCCTCGGCCGCTGCATCCGCCGCCGCGTCAGCCCGCAGGCGCAGGGCCTGCGCCCGGCGCAGCCGGATCTCCGTCCGCGTGCGCGTCAGGAGCAGCGCCACGAAGAGCACATAAGCCGCCAGCATCATGAGGTAGAGGGGCAGCCGATAGGTGTCATCCACCCGCTGGCCCTCCGCCAGCGTCAGGGAAGCGCCCTGGTGCAGCGTGGCCCAGAAATGCACGGCATAGCGCGCGAGAAAGGCGAAGATCACGCCCACGAGGCAGAGGATACCCGAGAGCTCCGCGGCCTTATCCGGCTCATCGATGGCCGCCCAAAGCGCCATGTAGCCGAGATAGAAGAAGAACATGATCAAGACAGCCGTCAGCCGCGCGTCCCAGACCCACCAGGTTCCCCACATGGGCTGACCCCAAACAGCGCCCGTGATCAGCGCGACAAGCGTGAAAGCCGCGCCGATGGGGGCTGCTGCCTTGGCCACCAGAAAGCTCACATGATGGCGCCGAATGAGCCCGATGGCCGAGGCCAGCGCCATCAGCGCATAGGTGTTGATCGCGAGCAGTGCGGCGGGGACATGGATAAACAGGATGCGCACCGTGGTGCCCTGCTGATAATCCGCCGGCACCGAGAGCCCCCAGACAAGCCCCACGCCAAGCAGGACCCCGGCCGCCACCCAGAGGGGCGCGACCAGATAGCGCGTGATGCGCATAAACTCCGCCGGGTTCGCATAGCGCCAAACAGACATGGCATGGAGATACGAGCCTTAGTCTCCCGATACAACGGTCCTCACACCATGCCCCCCACCCCCGCGACACGAAAGCACCCCTAGTTCACGCAGCAAGCCTCGACCGCAGCCACCCGCTCGATGACGGCCCTCCATGCGACGGGCCAGGGAGACTGAGCCGAAAGCGACGCCCCTGTCCCCGCCCGCCCGAAGAAACCCGCGCCGACACCTCCAGCCTCGAGCCCCAACCCCCCGCGTCCCCGGGCAGTGGTTCCAACCCGAAACAGCCCACCGCCAAAACTGTCACCGAGACTACGATCCCAAAACAGGACGATGCCGCCAAGCTGACCCCCTCGGCCTCGTCGATAGACCATCCGTCTATGGGTACGTGCGGCAACAGCCTTCAAAGTGGGGAGACCCAACAGGCCTTGCAGTGCAGCTGTGCCTTGTACCAGGGGTTGGACAAGTGGCGTGCGGGTCAGCGGCAACAGCGCTCGCAATTACGATCAGGGCCTGCGCCGCCACCATCGGAAGTGCGCTCAAGCAGGCCGGTTAATACTTTGCTGCTGGAGTTGCCGTATTCTATCGACGCAGCGGAATCTGCTCAGGTTATGCCGCTAATTCGAATGCTTCGGCGGGTGTACTCATGCCGAGCGCCTGATGCGGTCGGCGATGGTTGTAGAACTGGATCCAGTCGCCGATCGCACGGGTGGCATGCGTCAGG
>JBCCLX010000236.1:0-7089 GCA_039026635.1 Pseudomonadota bacterium | reverse complement strand
GGCGGGTGGGGGCGGTGGGGGGACCGGGCCGGATCGGGCGGGGGGCGGAAAGAGCGAGGGGCGAGACCCCGCATAGACCGCCGCGCGGCAGAACCGCGAGTACCGACCAGGAGCACGCCGGACCCTCTGTCGCCCCCGCCCCCATCAGCGCCGCATTTCGCAAGGCCGGCGTGCCTGCGCTGATGCAGAACCGCCCAGAAGGCCGCTACGCCCCTGCCCAAAACCGTCGTCGCGAGCGCATCCCGCCCGCCCGACGGACAGCCTGGAGACCGCCGATGTCCCGCTCCTTGCCTGAGACCGCGCTTTCCGCCGCCCCTGTGGCAGGCACGCGCGTGGTGATCACTGGCGGGGGCTCTGGGCTCGGGCGCGCCATGGCCGACGCCTTCGCTGCCGCCGGCGCCCGGATCGCCCTCTGCGATGCGGATCCCGAAACGCTCACAGGGCTGCCCGCCGGCGTCCTCGCCCGCCCCGCGGATGTGACGGATCAAGAGGCCATGGCCGCCTTCCTTGCGGAGGTCGACGATGCCTTCGGAGGGGTCGATGTGCTCTGCGCCAATGCCGGCACCGGCGGGCCGGCCGGGCCCATCGAGACGCTGGATCTCGAGGCCTGGCGCGCCTGCCTATCGGTCAATCTGGACGGGGCCTTTCTCGCCTGCCATTGGGCGAGTGCGCGCATGAAGGCGGCGGGTTCAGGCCTGATCCTGATCACGAGCTCCACGGCCGGGCTCTACGGCTATCCGGGACGCAGCCCCTATGCGACTGCCAAATGGGGCCTGATCGGGCTCATGAAAACGCTGGCGATGGAGCTCGGGCCCCATGGCGTTCGGGTCAATGCCCTCTGCCCCGGCGCCGTCGAAGGGCCGCGCATGGACCGGGTCGTCGCCATGGAGGCCGCGGCGCGGGGCTTGCCCGAGGCTGAGATCCGCGATCTCTACGTGCGCGGGGTCTCGATGCGCTCCTGGGTAACGGCCGAGGAGATAGCGGCCACGGCGCTCTGGCTCGCCAGCCCGGCTGCCGCCCGGATCTCGGGCCAGGCGCTCGCCATCGATGGGCATACGGAAACACTCGCGCCCTGAGCCTCGCAAGGGGGCGGCGCGGCACGAACAGGGAGAGAGATCGGCCATGAACAGGAAAGCAGCGATCGTCGGCGGCGGCGTCATCGGCGGGGGCTGGGCGGCGCGCTTCCTGCTCAACGGCTGGGACGTGAGCGTGGCCGATCCCGACCCCGAGGCCGCCCGCAAGATCGACGCGGTCTTGGATCGTGCCCGCAGAATGCTGCCCATGCTCTACGAGCGCGCCATGCCGGGCGAGGGCAGGCTCACCATCACCGACGATCTCGAAGGCGCAGTCGACGGGGCGGCCTGGGTCCAGGAGAGCGTGCCCGAGCGCATCGAGATCAAGCGTGCCGTCTTCTCCCGGATCGCAGCGGCGGTGGCGCCCGGCGTACCCGTCGGCTCCTCCACCTCCGGCTACAAGCCCTCGGACCTCGCCGAGGGGCTCGGAGCGCCGGGCGCACAGGTGATGGTCGCCCACCCCTTCGTGCCGGTCTATCTCCTGCCCCTCGTCGAGGTCGTGGGCCATCCCGGGAGCGACCCCGCCGTACTCGACCAGGCCGAGACGGTGCTGCGCGCAATCGGCATGGCGCCTTTGCGGATCCGCGCCGAGATCGACGCGCATGTGGCGGACCGGTTCCTCGAAGGGGTTTGGCGCGAGGCGCTTTGGCTCGTGAGGGACGGGATCGCGACGACAGAGGAGATCGACGACGCCATTCGCCTCGGCTTTGGCCTGCGCTGGGCGCAGATGGGGCTCTTTGAGACCTACCGCCTCGGCGGGGGCGAGGGGGGCATGGCGCAGTTCGTGGCCCAATTCGCCCCGGCGCTCGAATGGCCCTGGTCGCGGTTGACGGATGTGCCGACGCTCGATGCCGAACTCTCGGCCAAGATCGCCAGCCAATCGGATGCGCAATCGGGGCATCTCGACCCGGATCAACTCGCACGGCTGCGCGACGACAACCTCGTCTCGATCCTGCGGGCGCTGAAGGCGCGCGGCTCGGCGGCGGGCGCCGTGCTGGCGACCCATGAAGAGAGCCTGCCCGATCCCGCCACCGCCGAGCAGGCGGAGGGCGCGCCGCTCATCACGCTCGAGCGCACGGTCCCAATCGACTGGACCGACTACAACGGGCATATGAACGAGAGCCGCTACGGCCAGGTCTTCTCGGATGCGGCCGATGGGGTCATGCGCCGGATCGGGGCGGATGCGGCCTATATCACCGACGGGCTCAGCTACTTCACGGCCGATATCCGGATCCGGTTCCTCGCGGAGCTGCATGCCGGCGCCCGCATCCGGGTCGAAAGCCAGGTGCTGGAGGGCAAGGGCAAGAAGCTGCGGCTCTTCCACCGGCTGCTCGACGCAGAGGGGGCGGAGGCTGCCACTGCCGAGCAATTCCTGCTGCATGTCAGCCTCGAGACCCGGCGCAGCTGCGTCCCGCGCGAGGATGTGGCGGCCCGGCTGGAGGCGCTGGCGGCCGCTCATGCGCAGCTCCTCGCCCCCGATCCAGCCGCCCGCCTGCCCTGATCCGGCGGGCCCGCGGCCGCGCGATCGCCCCTTCAGAATCGCAGCAAATCCATGATTCGTAGCCCAGCGTCGGCCGGGCGGACCGCTTTGCCATGGCCCAGCGGCCTCGAAAAACTTTCTCCGGCTCTTCCAGGAGCTCCGATGCGCTTCCCCACCATGCACAACCACATTCCATCCAGCGGCAGACAACCCAGAGCTGAGAAACCCTTGTCAGGCCAAGGGACTTTCGGCTTTGACAAAGAAAATTGACACTCGCTGTGAAACTCTTGTCTAATTTTGACAAGAAAATTGAGCTAGATCAACCTCTTACAATTCCTTTGACATTCAAGAATGCCTCCCGCAGAGCGGAACTAGGCGTCGTATCGGCGCTCCCAAAATCGTCGAGGGCGACACCCCGCCGCCCAGCGACCGCAACGAACGACGCCTGCGAGGAGGAAACCCCATGGCGCTCAAAGAAGACGACAAGGCCTACTGGGCGGCCAACATCCGCCTGGTGACCGTGCTCCTGGTGATCTGGGGCGTGGTCTCGTTCGGGTTCGGCATCCTGCTGCGCCCCGTGCTCTCGGCCATCCCGGTCGGCGGCACCGATCTTGGCTTCTGGTTCGCGCAACAGGGCTCGATCTACACGTTCCTCGTGCTGATCTTTGTCTACGCCTTCGCGATGAACAGCCTCGACCGCAAATTCGGCGTGAACGAGGAGTAAGGCGTCATGGATCTCACAACCCTCACCTATATCGTCGTCGGCGCCTCCTTCGCGCTCTACATCGGCATCGCCTTCTGGGCACGCGCCGGCTCGACCGGCGAGTTCTATGCCGCCGGCCGCGGCGTGCACCCCGTCGCCAACGGGATGGCCACGGCGGCGGACTGGATGTCGGCCGCCTCCTTCATCTCGATGGCGGGCCTCATCGCCTTCAAGGGCTACGATGCCAGTGTGTTCCTGATGGGCTGGACCGGCGGCTATGTGCTCCTCGCCATGCTGCTCGCACCCTATCTGCGCAAGTTCGGCAAGTTCACGGTGCCTGAGTTCATCGGCGACCGCTTCTACTCCTCGACCGCGCGCATCGTTGCCGTCGTCTGCCTCATCGTGGCCTCCATCACCTATGTGATCGGCCAGATGAAGGGCGTGGGCGTCGCCTTCTCGCGCTTCTTGGAAGTGGATGCGACCACGGGCCTGCTCATCGGTACCGCGATCGTCTTCCTCTACGCCGTTCAGGGCGGCATGAAGGGCATCACCTACACCCAGATCGCGCAGTACTGCGTGCTGATCGTCGCCTACACGATCCCGGCGGTGTTCATCAGCCTGGAGCTGACGGGCAATGTGCTGCCGCAGATCGGCCTCTTCTCGACCCATACGGAGTCGGGCGTGCCGCTGCTGCAGAAGCTGGATACGGTGGTGCAGGAGCTGGGCTTCACCCAGTACACGGCACAGGATGGCGGAACGCTCAACATCATGCTCTATACCCTGAGCCTGATGATCGGCACCGCGGGTCTGCCCCATGTGATCATCCGCTTCTTCACCGTGCCGAAAGTGGCTGATGCGCGCTGGTCGGCTGGCTGGGCGCTGGTCTTCATCGCGCTTCTCTACACCGTCGCTCCGGGTGTTGGCGCCATGGCGCGTCTGAACATCACCGACACCATCTACCCGAACGGCCCCCAGGCCGAGGCGCTGGCCTATGACGAGCGTCCCGACTGGTTCAAGAACTGGGAGACCACCGGTCTTCTCGCCTTCGAAGACAAGAACGGTGACGGCCGCATCCAGTACTACAACGACAAAGCCACCGCCGGTGACGGCAACCTGATCAACCCCGCCTGGGCCGGCAACGAGCTCAAGGTCGACCGGGACATCATGGTGCTCGCCAACCCGGAGATCGCACAGCTGCCCAACTGGGTGATCGCGATCGTGGCTGCCGGTGGTCTAGCGGCCGCCCTCTCGACCGCCGCTGGCCTCCTGATGGCCATCTCCTCGGCGGTGTCTCACGACCTCCTGAAGGGCACCTTCATGCCCAATATGTCCGAGAAGTCCGAGCTGCTCGCGGCCCGGGTGTCCATGGGTGTCGCCATCGCCATCGCGGCTTGGCTAGGCCTCAATCCGCCGGGCTTTGCAGCCCAGGTCGTCGCGCTCGCCTTCGGGCTTGCGGCCTCGTCGATCTTCCCGGCGCTGATGATGGGCATCTTCTCGACGCGGGTGAACAACGTCGGTGCGATCTGCGGCATGCTCTCGGGCCTGCTGGTGACCGTCGCCTACATCTTCACCTTCAAGGGGATCTTCTTCATCCCCGGCACCGAGCTCTTGGCCAACACCGTGGACAACCACTTCCTCGGCATCGCGCCGGAGGCCTTCGGTGCGGTCGGTGCGCTGGTCAACTTCGGGGTCGCCTACGGGATCTCGAAGGTCACGGCCGAGCCGCCGGAGCGGATCCGCGAGCTGGTCGAGAGCATCCGCGTCCCCCGTGGCGCTGGTGCGGCCACCGGCCACTGATCTCAGCCTAAGCAATCCGCAGGGGGGCGTCCGCGCCCCCCTGCATCCGCCGGCAAGCGCCGGTTCTCCGAAGTCACCAATGACCCAACGGGTCCCGCAATTCAGGCGATGGAGACGAGCATGGCAGACGTGATTGACCGCGGCGCCGAGCAACTGGAGGCCACCCGCCTCTTCCTCGCCACCCACCACCCCTTCGCAGCCCTCGCCGCCGATCTGCGCGACGATCTGGCCGAGGCCATCGAGACGCTCGAAGTGGAGACCGGCGCGAAGGTTTACGCCGCCGGCGACGCGCTGCCCGGCTTCTTCGCGATCCGCGCCGGTACCGTCGAGATCACGACACCCAAGCGTGAGGACGGTGGCGGCGATCGCATCTCGCGCCTAGAGGCCGGCGAGTGCTTTGGCGAGCGTGGTCTGCTGCTCGGCGGCTATGCGCCCTATGACGCTACGGCGCTGGCCGATCTCTCGCTCTACATGATCCCGGCCGAGCGCTTCTTGGACCTGATCGCGGCTGAGGAGGGTTTTGCCCGTTTCTTCGGCCGCGCCGCCGTGCAGCAGGCCGTCCAGCACGCGACCCGGCAACCTGGGGGTATGGCGGAGACGCCTGCGGCCGCTCCCCTGCCCCCGGCCGCCGCCCGCTCCGCCGAGCCTGCCGATCCGAGCCTGCAGCCGCTGGCCGCCTTGATGACGCCCGGGCCCATCTGCATTCCGCCCGAGGTCGCCGTCTCCGAGGCGGCGCGGGTGATGCGCGACAAGGGCATCTCCTGTGTGCTGATCGCCGATGAGGGGCGTCTTGAGGGCATTCTCACCGCCTCCGATCTCTCAGGCCGTGTGTTGGCCGAGGGGCGCGACGGGACGACGCCCGTGCATGAGGTGATGACCGCCCGGCCCCGGGGGCTCGCGCCCGAAAGCCTCGGTCTCGATGCGGTCGTCACGATGCTCGAGCTCGGCATCGGCCATCTGCCCGTCGTCGAGGACGGCCGCCCGGTCGGCATCCTCACGCGGACCGACCTTTTGATGCAGCAGTCCCTCTCGCTGCCGGTGATCCTCTCGGGGCTTGCCCGGGCGGATACGGATGAGGCGATGCGCGAGAGCGTGGCGCGGGTGCCGGCACTCTTGGCCCGCCTCGTCGGCTCGGGCACCGAGCATCACGTGATCACCCGGCTCGTGACGGATGTGAGCGATGCGCTGACGCGGCGCTTGTGCGCGCGCGCTGAGGCCGCCCTCGGCCCCGCGCCCGTCCCCTGGCTCTGGCTCGCCTGTGGCAGCCAGGGGCGGCGGGAGCAGACGGGCGTGAGCGATCAGGACAACTGCCTGATGCTGTCGGACGAGGCGCGGCCGGAGCACGACGCCTATTTCCAGGCCTTCGCCGCCCATGTCTCCGACGGGCTCAACGCTTGCGGCTTCGCCTATTGCCCCGGCGAGATGATGGCCTCGACCCCGCGCTGGCGCGTGCCCATCGCCACATGGCGCGAGTACTTCACGGGCTGGATCGCCAAGCCCGATCCGACGGCGCGGATGCTGGCCTCCGTCATGTTCGATCTCCGCCCCATCGCCGGGGATGAGAGCCTCTTCAAAGGCCTGCATGCCGAGACGCTGAAGGCCGCGCGGGCCAACAGCATCTTCGTCGCCCATATGGTCGCCAATGCCATGACCCATCAGCCGCCCCTCGGCCTCTTCCGCGGGATCGCCCTGATCCGCTCGGGCGAGCATCGCGACCGGCTCGACCTCAAGCACAACGGCGTGGTGCCGGTGGTCGATCTCGCGCGGCTCTATGCGCTGATGGGCGGGATCGAAGCGGTACCGACGCGCGAGCGGCTGGTCGCGGCCAAGGAGGCCGGCGTCATCAGCGCCTCGGGCGGGGCCGAATTGATCGACGCCTATGATCTGATCGCCGAGACGCGGCTGCGCCACCAAGCGGGCCTGATCGGGCGCGGCGAGAAGCCGGACAACTTCATGGCGCCGGCCACGCTCTCGGATCTCGAACGCAATCACCTGCGCGAGGCCTTCGTGGTGATCAAGACCATGCAATCCGCGGT
>JBCCLX010000235.1:0-7090 GCA_039026635.1 Pseudomonadota bacterium | reverse complement strand
TTCACCCGCGTAAACCGCTCCTCCTGGGCCGCTGCCGCGATCTCGCCGTCCACCAAGAGGGCAGCGGCGCTGTCATGATAGAAGCAGGAGAGGCCCAGGATCGCAGTCACGTCAGAACACCGTGTAGATGAAGGGCGCCACGGCCGAGCCCTGGGTCAGCACCAGCAGCCCCCCGATCAGCACGAGCATGACCAGGATCGGCAGCAGCCAGAACTTTTTACGGATGCGGAGGAACTCCCAGAGCTCGGCGACAAAAGACATGGGCGTGTTTCCTGAATTGGATGCTGGATCAGCTGAGGTCAGTCGTCAGAACTGCTTGCGCATCGAGGTCTGGGACTCGTCGGTCGCACTCGTCCCACTCCAATAGCTCTCACACGCAGGGTCGAAGCTGTTGTTGAGCGGATCGGGGTTGCGCATACGACGGATCAGCCCGATGGGCGTGACGGTCCCGAAAAACACGATGCCCATGATGATGGGCGACATCACCTTGTTGAGCAACAGGCCGAAGCGAAACCAGAGCCGGTTCGGCACGGCCAAGATCCTGGGCTTCAGATAGCCGATCGCGAGCAGGATGGCGGCGATGGCCAAGGCCCACCACCGGATGCTTCCGCCCCAGGGCAGCGGGAAGAGCGCGATGATGAGAAAGACCACGGCGAAGACGAGACCGAAGGATCGTTCCGACCCCATCTTGATCTCGGTATTCCCCTGCATTTCCGACATGCCGTCCCCCGATGGCGATTGCGCGCTGCGATAACAGCTTTCTAAGCGTGCGAAAAGTCTCTCTTTAGCGGCGTCGCATCAGGCCGCGCTCATCGATCTCTCCCAAGATGAAGCGAGCAAAGCGCGCGTACCCCTTGGGGTTGAAGTGCCCTCTACAAACACTCGGACCCGTTAACATTTCGCAGAAATCCTTGAGATCAGCATACATCACCGATGCATCGACGGCTGCGATCTCTTCTGGCGCCTCATCGATCACCCATTCCAGGTCATGGCGCCCCAAGTTGTCACGCTGGTAGAGAAGTTCGCCATCCGGGATCAAGACAAAGAGACAGCGCAAGGCGTGTTCTTCACAGCGCGAGGCAAAGCGTTGCTGTATATACTGTGCTACCCGCTTCTTCTCATCGGAGACGCCGGCGGCGCTATCATAGTAAACGGGATAGTTCGAGAAGTTGATCAGCGAGGCGCTGTCATAGTCCCGATAGCTCCTGACGAGCTTCGCCAATCGGTGCGTCAGCGTGGCGGAGAAGGGAAAACCATAGGTCACCTGACGGATCAGCCCCGGCGCGTCTGGCAGATAGGCCTCTCCCTCCAATACGGCGGCGGGATCCCGGGCGAGCATCTGGAAGGCCTCAAAATCCCCGCTAAAGATCGGCGCCTGCGCAAACCCCTCGGCGCGTTCGACGAACGCGGGTTTGAAGCCAAGCTTGGAGCCGCCCGTGAGCAGGTAGCGCCATTGGTTGACGTTGCGGTTCAGGTTGTCTGGGTACATCGAGAGGATAACGGTGGGCCCGATGTCATGGCCCGCCGCCAGATGACGCTCCAGCCGCATCAGCGCCTGATCCGTGCCATAGCCCCCAACGCCGTAGTTCTCGACGCGACAGCCGAGCGAGGAGGCCAGCACATTGCCCCAGGCGTCCTCGTCGCGCGCCTCATCGGAAAAGGTGAAGCTGTCGCCGTAGAGGCTGACACAGGGGCGGCTCTTGGCGCCCAGGGCCGCGTTCATGGGCGAGCGCCGGGCGCCCTTCTCATCGGCCCGGGTCTCGAGCCAGCCCTCGGTGGGCCAGCCCAGCTCCGGGTCGCGGATGGCGATGAAGGCGTCATACTCGTCGCGTGACACCTCCGGCGGGGTATAGAGCCCCGAGGAGACATGCGGCGCGTTGTTGAGGGCCAGATAGGAGCCGACCTCGGCCACGCCGAACAGGAAAACGGCGATCACAGCCCAGCCGACGATGGCGACTTTGGTCACGGTATTCCCCTGCGTGTCCCCCTGCAGCGATCCTCCCCACCAGGCTCGGCGCCCGGCTCGGTGCATGGCTCGGCGCACGGCTTGGCGGCACGAGCCCGGGAGATAGACCACCGCAACGGGTGGGTCGATGACAAAGGAGTTTGGCCATCCTGAGGCGATCTGTCGGCAGTCCGTGGCCAGTCAAGGCGAGAGGGCCGGCACGGTCCTTGCTGATCACGGACGAGGCGCGTGCACGAGAGCGCGCCATCGAGACCGCTGCTCGAACAGGAAGGTGAGACGCATGATGTTCCCCAAGAGCCCGAAATCCCTGATCAAACCCTCGCGCCGGGACGTGCTGGCCTATGGCGCTGCTGGTGCGCTGTCGGCACCCTTTGTCAACCGCGCTTGGGCACAGACGACCGAGCTGAACATGCTGGCCTGGTACGGCCACGGGGAGCCGGACATCGTCGGAGCCTTCGAGGAGGCGAACAACGTCAAGTTCGTGCCTAAATATTATGCAGGTGGCGATAATATGCTCGCCCTCATCGCCCAGTCGCCTCCGGGCACCTATGATGTCATTCTCTCCGATGCCGAGTTCGTGCAGCAGCTGAATGCCGCGGGCTATATCGAGCCCCTCGACGCGGGCGATTATCCGTTCGACGACATGCTGCACCCGGATTTCGCCAAGTTCCCAGGGCATTGGGACGGCGATACGCTCTTCTCGGTCATGGTCCGCTTCGGGCATCTGGGCGTCAGCTACAACACCACGGCGATCTCGGCCGAGGACGCCATGTCCTACAAGTGCTTCTGGAACGAGGCGGTCACCGGCAAGGTCGGCCATTTCGATTGGCACCTGCCCTCGCTTGGCATGATCAGCCTCTACAACGGCAATGCCGCCGGTCTCTGGGATCTCGACGACGCGGCCTGGAGCGCGGTGCAGGAGACGACCATGAGCCTGCGCCCCCAGGTGGGCGGCTACTTCGACTATGGCGGCACCTTCAACAGCCTCAAGAACGGCGAGATGCTGGCCATGTGCGGGATCGGCGACTGGATCACGGGTGTCTTGGAGAAGGACGGCGCCCCGGTCGCCTCCGTCATCCCCGAGGAGGGCGGCATCCAGTGGACCGAGAGCTACTGCATCGGCAAGGGCTCGGCGAAGGCCGATATCGTCAAGACCTTCATGCAGTACATGCTGAGCCCTGAGGGTCAGGTGAAGTCGGCCCAGATGGCCGCCTATCCGGGCAACTGCATCACCAAGGGCGGCCGCGCGCTCTTGAACGAGGTGGACGGGGCCGAGGCCGCGCGGACCCATCAGGTCGAGGGCGATCCGATGAACCCGATCACCCTGATCGAGACGGGCCGCATCCACTATCGCGACATCCCGAAGAACCAGACGCTGGAGGACTGGAACGATTTCTGGTCCGAGTACAAGAACGCGTAACAAGCGTAGGGTGGGGTTTTTCCCCACCCCGAAAGGAACGGTGGGGTCAAACCCCACCCTACTCCGATGACCAAACGCCTCTATGCCCTCACCTTCCGGCTCCCGCTGATCCTCTGGTCGGCGCTCTTCTTCATCGGCCCGCTCATCTTCCTGGCGGCGATGTCGTTCTTCCTCGTGAAGAACTATCGGATGGTGGAGGCCTTTGAGACGGTCAACTGGGTGCGCATGTTCAGCCGGGGCTTCTTCTGGGATGCCTATTGGCGGACCTTGGGCCTCGCCGCGCTGGCCAGCGCGCTCGCCTCGCTCATCGCCTTCCCGGCGGCTTATGCGCTCGCCTTTCGCGCCAGTGACACGCAGCGGCGGCTTGCGATCGCCTTCCTGATCATCCCGTTCTTCACGAGCTATCTCGTCCGCGTCTTCTCCTGGTTCGTGATCCTGGCGGAGGCGGGGGTGATCAATGCCATGCTCGGCACCATCGGCCTCGGCCCCTACACGATGCTCAACACCGCCTTCGGAACCGTCGTGGGCTGGCTCACGCTGACCCTGCCGCTCGTGCTGATCCTGCAGACCCTCGCGCTGGCGAGCGTCGACCGCAATCTGATCGAGGCCGCGCAGAACCTCGGCTGTCCACCGCTGCGCACCCTGCTTTCCGTCATTCTGCCGGCGGCCAAGACGGGGCTAATCGTGGCGGCGCTCATCGCCTTCATCCTCAGCTTCGGCGACTTCGTAAGCCCCTACTATCTCGGCGGTTCTAAGCCACCCACGCTCCCGATCCTGATCATCGACACCACGAAATCGGGCCAGCAATGGCCGCGTGCTGCGGTTGTGGCGATCGTCATGATGGCGACGCTGATCACCATCGCCTTCGCCGCGGTCACCGCCGCCTATGCCAAGAGGGCGAGCCGATGAAAGGCAGCGCTGCGCTCGGCTGGGCCCTCGGGATCTATCTCGTCGCCATCTTCGTCTTCATCTTCGCCCCCATCGCGGCAAGCCTCGTCTTCTCCTTCAACTCCGACCGCTTCCCGACGATCCCGCTCGGCTCTTTTACCTGGCACTGGTACGAAACGGTCTGGGCGGATCCCGATGTCTGGCGCGCGGCCGGCAACAGCCTGATCGTCTCCCTCTGCACCGCTGCCATCGCCACCGTGCTGGGGTTTGCCACGGCGTACACGGACTTCCGCTTCGGCTTTCGGTTCAAGAGCGCCTATCTCGCCCTCGCGCTCCTGCCGCCGACGATCCCGCTCATCATCCTCGCGCTCGCCATGCTCGCCTGGCTCTCGCGCATCGGGCTTTCGGGCAGCCTCATAGGCCTTATCGCCGCGCATTCGGTCCTCACCGCCCCTTTCGCCATGGCCATCATCCGCCTCCGCCTCAATCAGATGGATGAGAGCCTGGAAGCCGCGGCCTGGAACCTTGGCGCCAGCGAGTGGCGCGCCCTCGCAACCGTCATCCTGCCCTTCTGCCGGCCCGCCATCATCTCGGCCGCTTGCCTGACGGCGGCGGTCTCCTTCGACGAATTCACCATCGCCTGGTTCGTCAGCGGGCTGAACAAGACCATCCCCGTACATGTGCTCGAGATCGTGCAGGGCAACATCGACCCGCAAGTCAACGCCATCGGCAGCGCGGTCTTCGTCACCTCCATGCTGCTGGTCGGCCTCTCGCAGCTTCTCTTCATGGTACGCACAGGGTCGGAGGGGAAGCCATGAACACGCTGGTCGAGCTTGCGGGCTTGGAGAAGCGCTATGGGGATTTCACTGCCGTCGAGGCGATGAACCTCAAGATCGGGCGGGGCGAGTTCCTGGCCATCATGGGCCCTTCGGGCTGCGGCAAGACGACGACGCTGCGCATGCTGGCCGGCCTCGAGACGCCGACTGCCGGCGAGATCCGCCTCGACGGCGCGCTCATGAACGATGTCGCCCCCCATGAGCGGGACACCCCGCTCGTCTGGCAGTCGCTGGCGCTCTTCCCGTTCCTGAACGTGATCGAGAACGTGGAGTTCGGCCTGCGTATGCGCGGCGTCGCGGCCGCGGAGCGCAAGAAACGCGCGCGGACCTGGCTCGAACGCCTCGGCATCGGCCAGTTCGAACGGCGCAACGTCGCGACCCTCTCAGGTGGGCAACGCCAGCGCGTGGCGCTGGCCCGCAGTCTGGTGACCGAGCCGCAGATGCTGCTCCTCGACGAACCGCTCTCGGCGCTCGACGCGCATCTCACCGTTCGGATGCAGGGCGTGCTGACCGAGTTGCAGCGCGATCTCGGCATCACCTTCGTCTATGTCACCCACTCCCAGTCCGAGGCCTTCGCGATGGCCGACCGGGTGGTGATCATGAACGCTGGCCGCATCGCCCAAATCGGCCCCCCGCGCGCGATTTACCGCAGCCCCGCCGACCGCTTCGTCGCCGAGTTCACGGGTGCCAACAACATCATCGACGGCGTGATCGAAACCGCCGAAAGCGGGCCTGTCGTGGCAGCGCCCACGGGCCGCTACCGGCTTGAGGCCACCACGCCGCCGGCCGGCACCGACGTCACCTTCGTCATCGCGGCCGACCGGGTGCAGCTGTCGCGTCCAGGGGATGAGGTGCGCGAGAACGCACTCGACGCGACGCTCATTTCGGAGGAGTTCGTCGGCTCCGTCGTCACCCTGCACCTGGAGGCGAGCGACGGCACGATCTTCCGAGCCCAGCTGCAGGAGCGCGCGCTCGACGCACTGCAGATCCGCAATGGCGAGACGCTGACGCTGTCCTGGGACGCCGGCGCCGCCCATCTGATCGGGAGTACCCCATGATCGCCAATCCGATCCCCTGGCCCGGCGGCGCGCGCTGCGCCTGTGCGCTGACCTTTGACATGGATGCGGACAGCCTGATCCACATCTCGCGGCCCAAGGACGCCCACGACCGGCTCTATCCCATCAGCATGGGCCGCTATGGGCCCAACGTGGCGATCCCGCGAATCCTCGAGACTTACGGCCGCCTCGGCCTCAAGCAGTCCTTCTTCATCCCCGCCTGGTGCATGGAACAGTACCCCGATGCCGTCGAGGCGATTTTGAAGGGCGGGCATGAGATCGGGCACCACGGCTATCTGCACGAGGACCCGATCGAGGCACCGGACCAGCGCGCCTGGTTCGAACGCGCGTTGGACACGCACCGGCGGCTCTGCGGCACAGCCCCCCGCGGCTATCGCGCGCCGGTCTACAACGTGAGCCAGGAGGTCATCGATCTGCTGGTCGAACACGGCTTTCGCTACGACAGCTCCCTGATGGCGGACGATATCCCCTATCGCATGGAGATTGATGAGCCCGGCCGGCCCGGCGCGCTCTGGGAGATGCCGACGCATTGGGGCGTCGACGACTGGCCGCCCTTCGCCCATTACGCCGAGATCGGCTACATGATGCCGGTGAAGGCGCCCTCCGACGGGCTGGCAGCCTTCTGGGAGGAGTTCGAGGCGGCCTATGCGGCAGGCGGCTTCTTCATGCCGATCCTGCATCCGTTCCTCACGGGACGGCTCGCGCGCTGGCGGCTCGTCGAACAGTGGCTGGAGCGGACATTGGCCGAGCGCAGCGTCTGGTTCGCGCCCTTGGACGCCATTGCCGACCATCTCGACGCTCTCGTCGCCTCAGTAGAGAAGCAACACATCTCCAAAAACAAATGTATCATATCTCCTCAACCAAATTAGCATGAACATTGCAGTAGTACTAGTGCTCATTGCGG
>JBCCLX010000234.1:0-7104 GCA_039026635.1 Pseudomonadota bacterium | reverse complement strand
TGGCATGGCTCACGGCCGCCCAGCAGCGGTCGATATCGCCGAAGTTCGCCCGGGAGAGCCCGGCGATCGTGGCGTTCTGAGCGGCCTTGGCGATCTCGCTCACAGCCTCGAAATCGCCCTCGGACGCGATTGGGAAGCCCGCTTCGATGATATCGACGCCCATCTCGTCAAGGATCTGGGCGATCTCGCGCTTTTCGCGCAGCGTCATCGAGGCGCCGGGGCTTTGCTCGCCGTCCCGCAGCGTGGTGTCGAAAATCTTGACGCGCGCGCTGTCCGCTGCGGCGGGGGAAGTCGTCTCGGTCATATCAGGTCTCTTTGGCTGTTCCATCATCCGGCCGGCGCGTCACTTGCTCCCCTGAGCGCGCGCGCCGAAGTCCTCGGCACGCTCAGGGGCGGCTAAGGAGAAGAAGGCCAAGGCCGTGGATGACATCGGTGTTTGCCATAGAGGTTCTATGCACGAGAGAGGGCGCGAAGAAAAGCCCCCGCGCCGTCTCGCTCTGCGTCAGGCCCGCTTAGCCCTCCATGGAGTAGAAGAAGCGCTCTTCGACGATTTTGCCGTCCTTGACGGTGTAGAGGGCGGCTTCCTCATGCGTCATCCGCGGCATGCCCAGCATCTCCGCATCCATGATGAAGCGGATCATGAATTGGTCGCCATTGACCCAGGGCCCGATGATCTCGCCGCCGTAGAAGGTCGTGTTTTCGTTCCACCACTTGTGCTTCTCCAGCACCGCGGAGCGTCCTTCGCAGACCTCATGGGGCCCCGGCGCGGCCTCGATCGAGACGACATCGTCCGACCAGTACTTTTCCTGGGCTTCAGCATCGTTGTTCTCTTTGAGGAGCCGCGTGAAGTCCTCGGCGATGGCTTTCGTGTCCATAGTGTTCCTCCTTTGTTCGCACCGCAGGTTACACTGAAACCATGACAGTTTCTATGCGCTTGTGCCGATCGGTGCGTTGGCGATCACACAAGGTTGGGCGGCTTCCCGTCGCGCAGTCCATCGACGAAACCGTTGAAGTCCTTAGGTTCTTCCCAGTCGTAGAATGCGAAGTGTTTTGAATTTGTCTGACAATCACCCAGCCAGACCGGCGCTTCAGTCTCGCCCACGACATCTCCAAAACGCAAAGGGCGACGCTGAGCGCCGCCCTTGATGCATCGGATGCCAGTCCGCCTTACTGCGTGGCGGTCTCGCATTCCTGCTGGTTGTTGCCCTCGGTGGCGGCGCGGCGGCCTTCTTCCCAGCAGCCCTCGAAAACGGTGCCGTTGGAGTAGGTCATCACGCCAAAACCGTCCTGGCGGCCGCGCACGAAGTTGCCGGCATACTGGTCGCCGTTGGGGTAGGTGGCGATGCCTTCGCCGTGGATCTCGCCCTCGAGCCAGCCGCCATCATAGACGAAGCCGTCGGCCAGGATCAGCTTGCCGTTGCCCTGCCGGCGCCCCTGCACGAAGAGACCTTCGTAGATCGCGCCATCGGGATAGGTCAGCGTGCCTTCGCCGGACTGCACGCCTTCGGTCCATTCGCCGGCGTACACATGGCCGTCCGGATAGGTCATCGTCCCAGCGCCATGGTGGCGCGCGTTGACGAACTCTCCTTCGTAGACGGAGCCGTTCGCATATTGCGCGACGCCCTGGCCGGTGATCACGCCGTTCTCCCACTGGCCCTCATAGGAGCCGCCGTCGGCATAGATGATCTTGCCCGCGCCCTGCGGTGTGCCGGCGACGAAAGTGCCTTCGTAGCGGGAACCGTTGGGGTAGGAGGCGACGCCCTCACCCTCGATGCGGCCTTCGACCCAGGCGCCCACATACGTGTAGCCATCGGTACCGATGAACTTACCCGTGCCATGGCGGTCCCCGGCCAGGAAGTTACCCTCATAGCGGTCGCCCGAGGCGTAGACCGCGATGCCCTGACCCTCGCGCTTACCCTCGACGAACTCGCCCTCATAGCTGTCACCATTGGCATATTTCGCGCTGCCAAATCCGGTGATCTGACCATCGGTCCAGACGCCCGCATAGACGAAGCCATCGGGCAGGGTGATGGTGCCTTGGCCATCGCGCACGCCATTGACGAAGTCACCTTCATAGATGGCCTGGTCGGGGTAAGTGACCTTGCCCTTACCGTGCTGCGCCCCGGCCACCCACTCGCCTTCGTAGCGATAGCCGTTGTCGCGGGTCATGATGCCAAAGCCGTGGTGGGCGCTCTCTTGGAAGCCGCCCTCATAGGTCATGCCGTTGCCATAGTCGGCGACGCCCTCGCCCTGGATCACGCCATTGGCCCAGTCGCCGGTGTAGGTTCCGCCATTGGCATAGGTGATCGTCCCTTTGCCGTGGGGGACGTCGTCGAGGAAATCGCCTTCGTACACCGATCCGTTGGTGAACTTCGCAACGCCCTTGCCCTGGCGTTTGCCCTCAACCCATTCGCCGGCATACTCGTAACCATCGGGTGCCTTGTAGGTTCCCTGGCCGTGCTGCTTGCCGTCTTTGAACTCGCCCTGGTAGACAGCACCGCTGTCATACTCTTTGGTCGCGACCGCTGTGGTCCCGTCCTGGGCCAACGCCGTCCCGGCAAAGAGCGCACCCACCACCACGCCTTTTGCCGCTAGGTTAAGTGCTGCCGCCGCTGCCATGCTTCGCATCCGCCGGTTCCCTCAACAATTTCCTCGGGCCGCTGAGCTAAACTCACGCCTAGCCTGTCTCCACAATCTATTTGGCAGGAAGATGGCTGACAACGTCCCAATTTACGGATCCAACGCTTGCACGGGAGAAGTCCCTGCGTCACGAAGCGGCACGCGCGGTGCTCTGCAGGGCGCTACTTGGCCATTTTATGGGCGCGAGAACGGCAAAAGAGAGCATGAGCATGGATCGCCTGCGCGTAATGCTGGCCCAAGCGAACCCGGTCGCGGGGGATATTGAGGGCAATCTCAGCCAGGCCAAAGCGGCTTGGGAGGCCGGACGGGCGGCAGGCGTGGACCTCGTCATGCTGCCGGAGATGTTCCTCTCCGGCTATCAACTCCTTGATTTATCGGTGAGACCGGCCTTTCTGCGCGACTGCCGCGAAGGATTGGCCCGGCTCGCCCAAGCCTGCAGCGATGGCCCGGCCCTGGCAATCGGGGCCCCCTCGGGCGGGCAGGACGGCGTCTTCAACGCTTATCATGTGATCGAGGGCGGCCAGATCCGCGCCGAGTGCCGCAAATTTCATCGCCCGAACTACGGCGTCTTCGATGAGAAGCGGCTTTATGCTGAGGGCCCGGCGCCGGGGCCGATTGCCATTGCCGGATGCCGGATTGGGTTTCCGATCTGTGAAGACATTTGGTTCCCGGATGTGGCGGAAGGACTGGCCGAATCTGGTGCTGAGGTCCTGCTGTCGCCGAACGGGTCGCCCTATGAACAGGGTAAGTACGATGACCGGCTCGCCCATGCGGTGGCCCGTGGTGTCGAGACCGAACTGCCGCTCATCTACCTCAATCTTGTCGGCGGTCAGGACGATCAGGTCTTCGACGGCGGCAGCTTCGGTGTGAACCCGGGCGGGCGTCTGGCCTTCCAGCTGCCCTTCTTCGAGGAGACCGAGGCCATCGTGACGCTCGTGCGTGCAGAGGATGGCTGGCGCATCGAGGAGGGGGAGGCGACGCCTCTGCCGGAACCGGCTGCCTTAGACTATCGCGCCATGGTGACCGCGACGCGGGACTATGTCGCGAAGTCGGGGTTCTCCCAGGTTCTGCTCGGCCTCTCCGGCGGGATCGACAGTGCCATGGTCGCGACCATCGCGGCTGATGCGCTCGGCCCTGAGAACGTACGCGGCGTGATGCTCCCGTCGCGCTTCACCTCGACCGAGAGCCTGGAGGACGCGGCTGCCTGCGCGCGTGCCTTGGGCATCCGGCTCGACGAGCTGCCGATCGGCCCCGCTGTCGAGACCCTGGAGGCCAGCCTCGCGCCCCATTTCGAGGGGCACCACCGCGACGTGACGGAGGAGAACCTGCAGAGCCGCCTGCGGGGCACTTTCCTCATGGCGATGTCCAACAAGTTTGGCGAGCTGCTGCTCACCACGGGCAACAAGTCCGAGGTCGCGGTCGGCTATGCGACGCTCTGTGGGGACATGAACGGCGCCTACAACCCGATCAAAGACCTCTATAAGACGCATGTCTTCCAGGCCGCACGCTGGCGGAACGCCACGCATATGCCCTGGATGAAGGGGCCAGCCGGCGCCGTGATCCCCGAGCGCATCATCACGAAGCCGCCGACGGCAGAATTGGCGGAGGGTCAGCGCGACGAGGACAGCCTGCCTCCATACCCCTCCCTCGATGCAATCCTAGAGGGGCTCGTGGAGCGAGAAGCTG
This sequence comes from Pseudomonadota bacterium, assembly GCA_039026635.1. Taxonomy (GTDB): domain Bacteria; phylum Pseudomonadota; class Alphaproteobacteria; order Rhodobacterales; family Rhodobacteraceae; genus Thermohalobaculum. The sequence continues at coordinate 2,778 of JBCCLX010000234.1, read as the reverse complement.
CGGTGGCGGAGCTGGTCGAAGAAGGCCATGATCGCGCCACAGTAGAGCAGGTGCAGCGCCTGCTCTATCTCAGCGAGTATAAGCGGTTCCAATCCGCCCCGGGCACCAAGCTCACGAAAAAAGCGTTCTGGCTCGACCGGCGCTATCCGATTGTGAACCGTTGGCGTGATCGAAGCTAAGGCGCGGCAACAGCGCACCGGTTCCGACAATGGGACGGCTGGTCTCGAGCGGCGACCCGACTAGAAAGAGCACGGCGCGGAGACGAAGGGCGGAGAAGAAGGAAAGCATGGCACCCGTCGAAGGCCTTTCAAGGAAAGCAGTCGTTGAGGATGAGGACGGGCTCACCGTCTACGCCTCGCGGCCCAAGGCGGCCGTGCTCTCGACGCTGGGGGCCTTTGTCGTCGTCGCCTTCGCCGGGGTTGATTGGTTTCGCTGGACCGAGCCCGCAATCAAATGGGCCGCGATCATCTTCGGCCTGGCGTTCGTGGCCTATTTCGTCACCTTCGCGCTCATGCTCGCTTTTCGGCGCAAGCCTGTCTTCACCGTGGATGCCGAAGGGATCGGGATGCCGACGGGGGGCATGGGCTTTGTCCGTGTGCCCTGGGAGGAGGTGGCGGGCTATGGCCGGGTCGTGCGCGGCCTGCGGCTGATCCCCGGGCTCGCCTCGGAAGCCTTCGGCGTGCGCTTGACGCCGGAGGCCCTGCGTTCACAGCGCTTCAGCATCTCGCAGGAGCGCGAGTTCAAGCTCAATCGGGCGAGTATGAGCGCTGATATCCTGTTGACGCACTGGTTCTCGCCGCTCGGCTTCGATGCCATCCTGGCGGGTGCGCGCCGGTTCCGCCCGGATCTCGATATCACCGAGGCGATGCAGGCGGAGCGGCGGTGATGACCGGCGCCCCGCTGGACGACGCACCCGTGATCACCCGCTTCGCGCCCTCACCGACGGGGCGGCTCCATGTGGGCAATATCCGCAGCGCGGTGCTCAACTGGCTCACGGCGCGGGCCGCCGGGGGTCGCTTTATCCTGCGCCTCGACGATACGGATGCCGAGCGCTCCACCGAGGCCTTCGGCGATGCCATCCGCCGAGATCTCGACTGGCTCGGCCTGCATTGGGATGAGAGCTTTCGCCAGTCGGAGCGGTTCGACGCCTATCACGCCGCCGCGGATCGGCTGGTCCGCGACGGTAAGCTCTATGAGGCGTTCGAGACGCCGGAAGAGCTGGAGCTGCGCCGGCGCACCCTCGCCATGCGCGGTCTGCCCCCGATCTATGACCGCGCCGCGCTGAAGCTGAGCGAGGCAGAGCGGGCGGCGCTTCGTGCCGAGGGCCGGCGCCCGGTGCGCCGTTTTCTGCTCGACGGTCAGGATGAGAGTTGGGAGGATTTGGTACGCGGCACCGAGCGGGTGGACTGCACAGCGATCTCCGATCCCGTCCTGTTCCGTGCCGATGGTCAACTACTCTACACGCTCGCCTCCGTCGTCGACGATGCGGAGACCGGGATCACCCATGTGATCCGCGGGGCCGATCATGTGACCAATACGGGCGCGCAGCTGCAGATCTTCCGCGCGCTCGAGCAGACACCACCCGCTTTCGGGCATCACTCGCTGCTCACGGGGCCGGAGGGCGAGGGGCTCTCGAAACGGCTCGGCAGCCTCTCGATCGGTCAACTCCGCGATGCGGGGATAGAGGCCATCGCACTCGTCAGCTTCCTCGCCCGCCTCGGCTCCGCACGACCGGTCGAGCCGGCGACGCGGATGGAGGACGTGATCGCGGGCTTCGCGCTTTCGAGCTTTGGCCGGGCGCCCACGAAGTTCGACGAGGCGGAGCTGACGCTTCATTCGGCCAAGACGCTGCGCGCTTTCGAGCACGCAGCCGTGGCACCGCGCCTCGCCGGCCTCGGCGTGCCCCCGGATGAGGCGCCCGGGTTTTGGGCGGCGGTGGGCCCCAATCTCGACCGACTGGAGGAGGCCGGCGCCTGGTGGGCGCTCTGCCGCGATGGCGCCGTGCCGATCGTGGCGCCCGAGGATGCCGGGTTCGTCGCCGAGGCGCTCGCCGTTCTCCCGCCACGGCCCTGGAGCACGGAGACTTGGGGCGCTTGGACGGGCGCTCTCAAGGCCGAGACGGGCCGCAAGGGCAAAGCGCTCTTCCGGCCCCTGCGCCTCGCTCTGACCGGTCGTGACCGCGGGCCGGATATGGCGCTACTGATGCCGCATCTGCGGGTGACCCCGGCGCCCGAGGCGATCCAGGCGGCCGCCGCGGTGTGAATAGCGCCTGCGCACCCTTGCATCCCGCGCGCGCATCGGGCATGCGATGCGCATGACCAACGGGATCTGTATCGCCATCATCGAGATTACGAGCTGACATCAGCTCGCGGCGATCCCGTCTTCCCAAATGCTCTAGACGATGCGCGCCGCGGGAGAACCGCGTGCCACGGCACGCATGAGGGAACTGGCATGGACATCAGGCTGAGAGACACCGCTTCGCGCCACGAAAAGCTCGTCGTGGCCCATGAGGGCCGCGTGGGCATGTATGTCTGTGGCCCCACCGTCTATGACCGCGCCCATATCGGCAATGCGCGGCCCGCCGTGACCTTCGACATCCTTTTCCGCCTGCTACGCCATGTTTATGGTTATGAGGCCGTGGTTTACGTCAGAAACTTCACGGACATCGACGATAAGATCAACAAGCGCGCGGCCGAGACGCGGCACCCGGACGAGAGCGTCATGGAGGCCGTGCGCCGCATCACGGCGATGACGACGGACTGGTATCTCGACGATATG
>JBCCLX010000233.1:0-7144 GCA_039026635.1 Pseudomonadota bacterium | reverse complement strand
CAGCAGCACCGAAGGACCAGACCGATGCCAACCGAGACCTATAGCATCGCCTATATCCCGGGCGACGGCGTCGGCGTTGACGTCAGCGATGCCGCCATCGCCATCGTTTCGGCCGCCGGCGCCCGGATCGGCGGCTTCGCTTTGAGCCTGGCGCCGGTCCATGCCGGGGCCGCCTATTACAGCGAGGAAGGGGTCGACCTAGAGCCCGGCGGAGAGGCCGTGATCGCGGGGGCCGATGCGATCCTGTTGGGGGCGATCGGTCTGCCGAATGTGCGCCGTCCGGACGGGACCGAGATCTCGCCGCATCTGCGTCTCCGCGATCAGCTACAGCTCTATGCCGGGGTGCGTCCGATCAAGGCTTTCGCCAACACGCCCCTGCGCCTGGCGGATCCGCGAGCGGCTGAGATCGATTGCGTCATCGTGCGCGAAAGCACGGAAGGCCTCTTCTATTCCGCGGCGGCCCATGGGCGGGGGGACCATCTGAACGCGGGCCAGCCGGACGAGGAATGTCGCGACATCCTGCGCATCACCCGTCCCACGACCGAAAAGCTGCACGACTTCGCCTTCCGCCTGGCGCGCAAACGCAAGGCGCGCGGGGGCCCCGGCCATGTGACCTGCGTCGACAAGGCGAACGTCTTCCGCTCCATGGCCTTCTTCCGAAAGGTCTTTGACGAGCGCGCGGGCCAGTTCCCGGAGATCGGGGCGCGACACAACTACGTCGATGCCCAGGCGCTCGATTTTATCCGCAAGCCCTGGGCCTTCGATGTGCTCGTCTCGGAGAACATGTTCGGCGACATCCTCTCCGATCTTGCGGGCGGCTTGGTGGGGGGCATGGGCATGGCGGCCTGTGCGGAGATCGGGGATGCCCATGCGCTCTTCCAACCCGCCCATGGCAGTGCGCCCGATATCATGGGCCAGGACAAGGCCAACCCCACGGCCGCGATCCTGAGCGCGGCGATGATGCTTGAGTACTTGGGTGAGCGCGCGGATCGGGACGAGCCGCGGATCGCCGGTGAGCTAATCGCCGCCACCATCGAGCGCGGCTATGCCGAGCAGCGCCTGCGTCCAATCGAGATCGGCGGCGATATGGGCACCGCTGCTTTCGTGAAGGAGACACTCGCCCTGATCGATGAGACAAATCTGAACGCCATGGCCTAGCGCCGGCCCGGATGAAGGGCGCCCGCATGGCGAGATGCCTGCGGCTAGAAGCGCGAGCCGAGGGTCAGCGTGGCCGCATACTGGCCGCCCTCTGCCGTGCCGAAGCCAAGGATCAGCGGGCCGAAACTCGTCTGTATCCCGCCGAAGAACGAGCCCGCGACGAAGCTGCCCTCACCACCAAAGTCCGACCACTCCGAGTAGGCACCGCCATACTCGAGGCTGCCGCCGAAGAAGGCCTCCTTGCCGAACAGCGTGTCATAGGTGAAGCGCCGATAGTAGCGCAGCCCCGCGACGCCCACGACCTCACCGATAAGCTCGCCCTCCTCAAAGCCCGAAAGCCGCTGGAACCCGCCGATGAAGTTCGGTGAGAAGGTCTCGTCGTCCAGATCGCCCTCGATCTGCAGGAAGGGCGAGAGCGTGTTCTGCCCGAAAGAAAGGGCGCCAACGGCATCGATCTCTAAGAGATCCGGCTGCAGCCCGTCCAGGAGATCGAAGCTCAGCGAGGTGCTGATCTGAACGCCGCGGCGCGGCAGGTCGGGATCATCGAGGGTGTCGTAGTCGAAGAGGAACGAGAGCAGCACGCTGTCGTCGTTGACGCGACCTTCAGGCCCGATCGGGCTCAACCGACGCTCCGCCTCGGCCTTCGTGTTGAGATAGGCGACACCGGCACCCATGGCGCCCCAATTGCCCGGTGCATAGAGCGCGTCGATCCCCACCTGGGTCTCCGAGACCTCGATTTGCGAGAACGGCTCGTCGATTGCCGCGAAGAGCGTGCCGGTCTGGCGGAAGTAGGAGGCGGCGGGACGCAGGAAGAGGGTCTGGGCATAGTCGAGCGGCTGCTCGAACCGCAGGCGTGCCCCGTCGGCGACGCCGATGGCACTGTCAAACTCCAGCCGCGCACCCAGCGCGTTCAGTTCATTCGCATCGAAGCCGAAGGCGATGGTGAAATCGGCGTCTCCGCCGAAAAGATTGGACAGGCCGAGCCCGATCCGCGGCTGAAAGCGGCCCGAAGCCGTGGGCTTGGCCTGCACCACGAGCACATCCTCGCCGTCCACGCGCTCCGTGCTGTAGCTCACGCCATCGAGGGTGCCGAGGCCATAGACGCGCCGCAGCGCGGTCTCCAAGGCACCGACCGACACGCGCCCGCTCTCAGGCAGATCGAGGCGCGCGCGGATCACACGGGGATCGAGCTTGCCGTCATAGGCAATGTCGAGGCGGTCGAAGCGGATCTCGGCCGCAAGCGGATCGATGATGTCGCTGCGCTGCGGGAGCGGCCCACGCCCGCTGGCAATCGCTCGGAGCGCCGCGGCCTGCTCCGCCACCACGTCTCGACCGGCCGAGACCGTCGATGGCGCCTGTTCGAAGGCAAGCATGCCGACCGACTGCACATCCGGCACCAGATACACATCACCCTCGCCGAGGGTGGCGACCTGAGGGCGCGAGTTTGCCGCGATCATGACCGACATGGTCTGCGCCAGAACCGCCGTGAAGGAGCGCAGGTCCGCCGGCGTCACCTCCGCGCCGGGGATCTCGGAGACGATCAGGATATCAGCCCCCATCGCCCGTGCCACATCCACGGGCAGGTTGTTGACCACCCCACCGTCGACAAGCAGGCGACCGTCGATCTCAACCGGCGGGAACAGCGCCGGAATGGACATTGAGGCCCGCACGGCCGAGGTGAGGTCCCCCTGCCCGAGCACAACGGCCTCCCCCGTCACGATATCGGTCGCAAGCGCGCGAAACGGGATGGGCAGATCGTCGAAGTCCGAGACACCCTGTTCGCGTGCGAAGAGGCGCCTGAGGGTCAGGTTGAGCTTCACCGCATCGATCAGGCCCGCATCGATCTGAATGCCGCCCTCTCCGATCCCGATGGGCAGGTCGCTTTGCACCGAGAAGGGGTCGATCCGGCTGTCGCGGCGCAAAGGATGGAGCAGCTGACGGTCAGAGCTGTCATTGAAGATGCTGCCCCAGTCGATGGTCGTCACCGCCTCCTGGAGTTCCTCAGGGCTGAAACCGGCCGCATAGAGCCCCCCCACAATCGCGCCCATGCTCGTGCCCGCGATGACATCGGGCCTGATCCCGAGCGCTTCGAGGCCCTGGATGACACCGACATGCGCGACACCGGCAGCACCGCCCCCGCCAAGCACGAGGCCAATGCGCGGGCGCGACCTCTCTTCGGCCGCAACCGCCGGTGTGATGAGAGTGGCCGCTGCGACCAGCACGGCGGCGAAGACGCGATAGCGGATCAGAACGACAAGCAATCGGCTCACGGGCATCTCTGACCCTCCTTCGGTCTCGGCTAGGTCCCATCGGCCCCTATGCACACGCAAATGCGTCGTCGCCATCGCATCGACGCGAGAGCCCCTGCCCTCGCAGCGCAGCACCGACAAGCCGATCCACGCGCACTGCGTCATTCCGGTCTGATCGCCACGGACCGAGGGGCTGGATACAGGGAACAGGGCGTGGATTCCGTCACCTTGACGCAACGGTAGCGGCCTAGCGTCCCATGGCGGCGGCCTCCCCGGGCAATGCGGCGCGCAATTGGGTTTGCCAGGTCGTGCCGCAGCAGCGACGGTGCGCCCTGCCACCCTTGTCCGCCCTCCCGTCAATGTGAAGCTCTGCACATCAACGAGAGCGGCGCCGTGGCAACTGTTCCGAAGTTCGCAACTGACGCAGCGTCAAAACCTGGGAGAATGCACCGTGGAAGACCAAATACCCGCCCTGATTGTCGATGAAGAGACCCAGCTCGTCACGGTTGCAGATGACACGCCGTCCGTTTCGGTCCTCTGGGACCGCGCGGTTCAAGCCGCAGTGATCGCCGAGGCGCCGGGACCGACCATCGCGAGCCGGGCCTATTCCATCGTCCACACCGCCATCTACGAAGCATGGGCGGCCTATGATCCGCTCGCCATCGGTTGGGCTGAGGACGGTCCCGCGCAGAGCCCAGCATCCGAGAACACCGACGCCAACAAGCTCATCGCCATGAGCTATGCCGCCTATGTGGCGCTGCTTGACCTCTTTCCCGAACAGGCCGCGATCTTCGAAGCGGTCATGGAAGAGCTCGAACTGCCCTCCGACATCGATGTGATCGCCGCGGTCGAGGGCTCCCCGACGGCGATCGGCATCGCGGCGGGCAATGCCGTCGTCGCCACGCGCGCGGATGATGGGTCCAATCAGGCCAACGACTACGCGGATACAACCGGCTACGAGCCAGTGAACCCGGGCCCGCTGGCCGTGAGCGATCTTGGGCGCTGGACCCCGGAGAACGTGCCCGTCGATCCGGAGGATGACAGCCCCGAGCAGAGCTTCCTCACCCCTCAGTGGGGCGAGGTGACGCCCTTTGGGATCGTAGATGGCGGCGCGCTGCGCCCCTCCCCGCCCGAGCCGGTCTTCGTGATCGATGTCGACGGCACCATCGATATCGAGGCGGGGACGGTCACCGTCGATGGTGAGACCATCGCCATCACGCCCGACCTTGTGGGCACCATCATCAATCCCGGCTTCATCGAGCAGGCCGAGGAGGTGATCGATTTCTCCGCCAATCTCACCGATGAACAGAAGCTGATCGCCGAGTTCTGGGAGGATGGGGGCGGCACCTCCTTCCCGCCGGGCACTTGGATGACCTTCGGCCAGTTCGTCAGCGCCCGCGAGGATCACAGCCTCGACGAAGACGCGCGCATGTTCTTCGCCCTGTCAAACGCGGTGATGGATGCGGGCATCGCGACCTGGGAGGCGAAGGTCTTCTACGATTATGTCCGCCCCGTCCGCGCCATCCGGGATCTGGGCGAGCTTGGTCTGATCGGTACCGTCGGCGTGGATGAGCTGACCGGCGAGGAAGGCCATGTGATCGAAGCCTGGGGAGGCCCCGGCGAAGGTACGCGCACGATCCTGGCCGAGAACTTCATCACCTACCAAACGCCTCAGGCCGATGTCTCGCCGCCCTTTGCGGAATACACCTCGGGCCACAGCTCCTTCTCTGCCGCAGGCGCAGCCGTCCTGCGCGCCTTCTCCGAGACAGACGATTTCGGGGCCAGCGTCCTCTTCCCGGCCGGCACCTCCCGCTTTGAGGACGGCATCACACCGGCGGAGGATGTGACGCTCTCCTGGGACACCTTCCAGGAGGCCGCGGATGAGGGGGGGCTCAGCCGGCTCTACGGCGGCATCCATTTCGAGGATGGCGATGTTAACGGCCGGACCCTTGGCGCGGAGGTCGGCGAGGCGGCCGTGGCCGAGGCGATCCGGTTGATCCAAGGGGGCGAGCTGCCGGCCGAGCGCGAGACCGCTCTCGAGGTGGCCCGCTTCTACGAGGCCTTCCTCGGGCGTCGCGCAGAGAGCGGCGGTCTGAGCTTTTGGACCGGCGAGCGGGGGATCGAGGCCTTCGACGCGGTCGGTCTCGCCGAGGCCTTCCTGGGAAGCAGCGAGTTCGAAGCCCTTGCCGGGCCGTCGGCTGCGCTTACGCCGGCGGGTTTTGTCGACCTGCTTTTCGGCAATCTGGAGATCGATCGAGAGAGCACGACGCTCGACGACGACCTGGAGGCCGAGATCGAGGCGGGAACGGGCTTTGCCGAAGCTGCCGCTGGCTTCCTCTCGAGCGCCTTTGTCGAGGATGAGACCTCCTATCTCAACGCGCTCTATGAGCCCAGTGCCGGTGTCTTCGACTTCGCCTGACCGGGCCACACGCTGACCGGCCGACCGTGCCGGCGCGCCACCAGAAACCCGCGAGCGATCCTGCCCAGGCCCGCTCGCGGATCGTATCGACGACACGGCGCCTGCCGTCCCGCGCGCCCGTCGCCGCCGACCCGCCATCGTGGTGAGGCGGTTCTTCAGCGCGGAGAAGGCTGACAGCCAACAGAAAGCGTTCCTCCCTTACAATCCATCGCACGCGACCTGGGCCCTTCGGCACCAGGATCGCCACGCTATCGGGCCCCGCGGTCTCTGCCGCACCGGGGAGGCCGAGTTGAGGGGGGACTGGGGATGAACGAGGAGGAGCCGGCCGCCGCAGCGCCCTGTCCGCTGCCCACGCCTCCGCTCACGCTCGAGGCCGAGTTCGGCGATCCGACGCGCCATGAGGTCCTCACCCAAGGCGCTTGGGCGATCTGGTACAATCCCAGCTTCATCGACGCCTCAGAGGCGCAGATCGCGGCGGACTTCCTTCAAGTTGCGCGGTGTCGGGCCGTCACCAACCATCAAACGCCCGACGCGATCAGCCTCGGCGCCGGGCATTACGTCAACGTCTACCTCCATGAGCCCGGCGAAGAGGACGGCTTTCCGGAGGGATGGGGCAACGGCGTCGGCACCAATGCCTTCAACCTTCCCTACGTGACCTTCCCTAACGTCGCATGGGCCGACCGGGAGAACGTGGACCACGAGGCTTTCCACATCTTCCAGTACGACAGCGACGCCCCGGGCTTCGACTATGCGGGCGACAGCGGCTGGTATGTCGAGACCACGGCGAACTGGTTCTCGATCCAGCCCGATCTGGCCTCGACGACCGCTTACGTCACGGCTGGCGCCATCGCCGGCAATCCCCACCTCGCGCTCTGGCACGGCTTTGACAATGCGCGCCCCGAGGATCCCGTCCATTGGATGACGGAGACCCGGCAGTATGGGCTGCAGGTCTTCCTCCAGCACCTCATCGAGACGACGCCGCTGACCGATGAGGATGGAGTCTCAGGCTTTTTCACCACCACCGAACTGCTGCCCCAGGAGTATCTCACCGGGATCATCGGCCATGCGACGATGGAGGAGGCCTGGGCGGATTTCGCTGCACTGATGACGGCGAGCTTCTCTGCTGCCCCGAACGCGCCCATGCCCGATTGGGTCATGACGGCAGCACAGAGGGATCGGGCCGTTGAGGAACGCGCGGCCCTCGTCGCGCTCGACCCGCAGCCCAATATCGAGAACGACATCGCCATCGAGGCAGATCTCTCGGAGCCGTTCTCCGGCACCCTCGCCCCGCCCGACCGGTTGGCACCTCGACCCTGGT
>JBCCLX010000232.1:0-7152 GCA_039026635.1 Pseudomonadota bacterium | reverse complement strand
GCCCTCTCAGGGGTCGCGCACGAGAACGGAGGCCTCGGCGTTCCAGCCAAGGGTGACGGGCGTGCCCTCGGCGGGCTCGACCGCGCAGGTGAAGGCATGAGCGGTGACCAGCATGTCGCCGAGGGGGCCCGTGGCGACGCGGAACTGGTAGTTGGCGCCGAAGTAGTTGAAGGCGGTCACGGTGCCCTCGACCGTATTGTCCATGCCAAGTGCCTGGCCGCCGGGCGCGATGGTGATCTTCTCGGGGCGCAGCGCGACGGTGACGGGGCTGCCAGCGGCCCGGCTGCGCGGTGTGGCGGTGACCAGAGGCAGGCCGGCAACCTCATAGGCCAGCCGGTCCCCCGCGGTCTCCTTGGCGCGGCCTTCCAGAAAGTTCGACTTGCCCAGGAAATCCGCCACGAAACGGCTCTCAGGGCGCTCGTAGAGATCACCTGGCCGACCCTGCTGCTCGATGCGCCCCTTATTCATGATGACGATCTCGTCGGACATCGAGAGCGCCTCGTCCTGGTCATGTGTGACGTAGATGAAGGTGGTGCCGAGGCGCTGGTGCAGCGATTTCAACTCCCACTGCAGATCCGCCCGCAGCTTTTTATCGAGCGCGGACAGCGGTTCGTCGAGGAGCAGGAGATCCGGCTCGAAGACGAGCGCGCGGGCGAGCGCCACGCGCTGCTGCTGCCCACCGGAGAGCTGGGTCGGATAGCGCGCGGCAAGCTCCTGAAGCTGCACGAGCTCCAGCGCGGCCGCGACCTTCGCCTTGGCGTCGGCGCGGGAGATGCCGCGCACGCGCAGCGGGAACCACAGATTGTCCGCCACCGTCATATGCGGGAAGAGCGCATAGCCCTGGAACACCATGCCAAAGTTGCGCTTGTCGGGCGGCTGCCCGGTGATGTCCGCGCCATTGAGCAGCACCTGGCCCTCGGTCGGATCGGTGAAGCCCGCGATGGTCATCAGGACCGTCGTCTTGCCGCCACCCGAGGGGCCGAGGATCGTGAGGAAACTGCCGCGGGGGATGTCGAGATCGACGCCGTCGACGGCTGCGAGCTTTCCGTAGCGTTTCACGATGCCGCGTAGTGAGAGCGCATTGGCGCCCGTCGTTGTCGTCGTGTCCCGCATCATGGAACGTGGAACTCCCGTCGGATCGTCGCAAATTGTGGGCACGGAAGCGGGCCGAGGGCAACTCCTGATCAAAACTCTGGAGTAATGCGCGGCAAAATGGCTGCGAAACGGGCAGATGCTTCAAGGCGTTGCCGGGTGGCTAGTCATCTGCCCTCGGCCAGGTAGTCCGCGACGATCCGTCGGTACTTGAGGGGCCCGAACGATTCGCGGTGGCCCCCATGCACGACGGTGGGCGTGATCTCGGCCAGGCGCTTCATGCTCTCGCGATAGTCGGCGGGGTTGCTGTCGGGCAGCGTGTCGATCAGCAGCCCGTCATAGATCACATCGCCGCCGATCATGATCCCCGTCGCCTCCTCCCAGAGGGCGAGACAGCCGGGGCTGTGACCGGGCAGGTGCATCACGAGAAACTGGCGGTCGCCGAGGTCGATCACATCGCCATCCGCGACAGCCTGCGTGATCTCAGCCGGCGCGACCGCCCAAGCCGCGGGATCGTAGCCCGCATGGGGCAGCGCCGCGATGACATGCCCGCGCGTGTCGAAGCCAGCGGCGGCCAGACCGGCGCGTTTCTCCGGCGGGTAGTCGTCATAGCTCAGCGTCCAGAAATCGGGTGGGGAGGCAACCAGATGCGCCTCCGCCGCGTGCATCCGCAAGTCGTCCGCAAACTCCGCCGCAGAGCCCACATGGTCCACATGGCCATGGGTCAGAAGGCAGGTCACGGGGCGCTCCAAGAGGGGTTCCAGAAAGCCACGTAGGCTCGCCACCCCCATGCCCGCATCCACCAGCAGATCGCGATCCCGCCCGCGCACCAGAAACATGTTGGCGCGCAGCAGCCGTGAGACATGCGGCTCCCAGATGCGCAGGATGCCGTTTGGCTGCGGCTCGATGGCAAACCATGGATCGGCGGCGCGCAAGGAGATATCGCCAGACATCGGCGCCACAGGGCGCGCGCCAGCAGGACTTGGGTCGCTCATCGCAGCGCCTCCTCGAAACGAGTGGTGGTGGTGACGGAGCCGAAGACGCCGCCCTCGATCTTCACGGAGCGCAATGCCCAGTCGTGCAGCCCCGGCTCGATCGCGCCGCAGGCATCCGAGATCAGGACCGACTGGTAGCCCCGGTCGTTGGCCTCGCGCATCGAGGTGTGCACGCAGACATCGATGGTGACGCCCGTGAAGGCCAGCGCCCGGATGCCGGCGGCACGCAGGACGACGTCGAAATCCGTGCCGGTGAAGGCGCTATTGGCGGTCTTATCGACCACGATATCGCCGGGCTCGGGTGCGAGTTCGGGCAGGATCTGAAAGCCCGGCTCGCCCCGCACGAGCACGCGGCCGAGCGGGCCGGGCTTGCCCACCATGCCGCCATAGCGCTCGGTCTTGATCCGCCGCCAAGCGGGCATGTCCGCGAGATCCGGGCGATAGCCCTGCCGGGTATAGACGACGCGCATCCCCGCCCCACGCGCCGCTGTCAGACACCGCTGAAGGGGCGCGACGCAGGCTGCGAGCGGTGCCACATCCTCGCCGAGCTGCGCCACATAGCCATCGGGAGCACAGAAATCGCGCTGCATGTCGATGACCACCAGCGCGCAGGCGGCGGGTGCGATGGGCTCGAGCGGCCAGGGGAAGGGATCGGCGTCAACGCTGAAGACAGGGCTCGTGAGGGGGTCGGTCATTGGGGGGCTCCTCGTCCCTTTACGTTGGAGGATACGGGGGGCACTGTCCATCATCTGCCGCTCAGAGGAGACGCCATGGCCCCGCTTCACGCCGATCTTGTGCTTCACAACGGGCGCATCAGCACCATGGATGGCGATGGGCCGGAGGGGGGGCGCGTTGTCGAGGCGCTGGCCGCCAAGGATGGATGCATCCTCGCGCTCGGCGATGACGAGGCGGTCCTGGCTTTGGCGGGGCCTGACACGGAGCGCGTCGATCTGGCCGGCGCCCGCGTCATCCCGGGTATCGTCGAAAGCCATGCCCATCCCGACAGCTATGCCGCGCGCATCCGCACCTGGGAGGATGTGAGCCCTGCCCGCATCGCCTCGCGCAGCGCGCTGCTCGACCGGATCGCGGCGCTGGCGGCCGAGAGGGGGCCGGACGATTGGATCGTTTGTTACCGTTTCGACGATCAGAAATCTGGCGGCTATCCGAGCCTCGCGGAGATGGACGCCGCCGCCGCTGGCCGCCCGCTCTACATCCAGCGCACGGATGGGCATGTGGGCCTGGCCAACACGCGCGCCTTCGAGGCCGTGGGGCTCGGCATGGACCCTGATGATCCGCCCTTTGGCGCCTTCGACCGCGATGGCGAGGGGCGGTTGACGGGGCGCTGCCGCGAGACGGCAGCACATGCGTTTCTGAGCCACCTGCACGGCGGCGATACGCCCGAGATGCTGGCCGATGGGCTGGAGCAGGTCTTTGCCGAATGGCGCAGCTATGGGATCACCACCGTCTACAATTCGCTCTGCGGCTCCCGCTCGATCGCGGCATACCAGAAGCTGAAGGCCGAGGGCCGGCTTGGCATGCGCGTCGGCATCATCGTCTCGGGGCGCGAGGAGGGGCTGGTCGAGGCCTTCGTCGCTTCGGGCATTCAGTCGGGCTTCGGGGATGACTGGCTGCGGGTGATCGGCGTCGAATGGTGCCCCGATTGCTCGACCTCCGGGCGCACCGCTGCCTATTACGAACCCTATCTCGGCACGCCCCTGCCCGGTGAGCCGGTGCCGAACACCGGCATGCTCCTCTACGAGGCCGATGATTTGGCCGCGCGTGCGATCGCGGCCCATAAGGCCGGGCTGCAAGTGATGATCGAGGGGGTTGGCGACCGGGGGATCGACTTCGCGCTCGATGCCATCGAAGCCTGCCTCGAAGCCGCGCCGCGGGACGACCATCGGATGCGGGTCGAGCACTGCTGCAATGTGACCCCGGGGATCCTGGAGCGGTTGAAGCGTTTGCAGGTCGTCGACAGCTCGGCCACCGGGTTCATGTATGACCTCGGCGATGCCTATATCGCCCATCGCGGTCCGGCCGCGATGGCGCAGATGTGGCCCCATCGCACGCTCATCGAGGCGGGTGTGCCGGCGCCGGGGCATTCGGACGCCATGGTCTGCCAGGCAAATCCGTTCCTTGCGCTCTGGTCCATGGTGACCCGCCAGTCCGACACCGGCGGCGATCTGTGTGCGGACCAAGCGGTCAGTCGGGCCGAGGCGCTGGCGGCCTACACGGTCCTCGGCGCCTATTCCGGCCGCGAAGAGACGATCAAGGGCGCGCTCCGACCGGGGATGCTGGCCGATCTCGCCATTCTTGATCGGGACTATTTTGCGTGTCCGGCGGAGGAGATCCGCGAGGTGCGGGTGACGGGCACGGTCCTCAACGGCGCGTTCATGCAGCACGCGTGATGCCTCAGCCCCCGCCGTCGCGCCCGCAAGCGGGGCGCATCACCTGGGCGCAAGCTGTTGGCGAAAGGCCTGGAACTGCGTTTTGGGGACGCTGAAGGAGCGCTTCGGTTTCTCGGGCGCGTCGAGCGCGGCGTAGAAGGCTTGGGCCGCTTCATTGGTCCCATCGGTCGCCCAGTCGAAACGCTCGCACTGCTCATCCTCGGCAACCGCAAGGAGAGCTGCGATCAGCGCACGCCCGACACCTTGGCCGCGGCCGTGATCGGCCACGAAGAGCTCCTTCATCACAAGCGCGATCCCGGCTGCGGCGGGAAAGGCTAACCCCCAGGTCGCGAAGCCAAGGGCGACCTCCCCGCGGAAGGCCAGATGGCAGGCCATATGGCGTTCGGCCTCAAGCAGGCGCAGCACCCGATCCTCCTCGGCCGCCTTCGCCGGCGCGATCCCGTAATGCGCCAGACAGGCGCGGTGAAGCGCGCGAAACGCCTCGGCGTGCTCGGGATGATAAGGAACGACGGACAGGGGACCTGCCCCGCCACTCTCCATCTGCTCCGTCATCTCAGCCCCAGGCCCGGTTCATGCCGCTGAATGCCGTTCAACCCGGCGGATGATGGCCTCGGCCAGCCCGTCGGCCACGGTGGGGGCGTAGTGCAGATGCAGATCCGGGTCGGTGATTTCGATCTCCGTGCAGAAAAATTGCCCGTCGCGCATGATCCCGTCGACGCGCGCGCAGAGCGGCGTGCCAACCTTGGCCAGAACCGCCTCTGCGGCGGTGATGGCGACGGTCGGCGGATCTTCGAGCCGGATCTCAGGGCCATAGCGCGCGTTGATCCTGAACTCATTCGGTCGGGGCACAGCGCGAACGGTCAACGCCACGCGCCCTTCGATGCAGGTCATCTTCCATTCCCCATCGGCGATCTCGGGGAGAAACTCTTGGGCCATGACCGGCCGGCCGGGGGCTTCTGCGCGGAGAGCCTCCAGCGCCGTCTCGTAGTTTTGCCGATCGGTCAGCTGGACACCAACGCCGCTGCCGCCGAACGCCGGTTTCAAAACGATGCGTTCACCGGCGAGCTGCGAGAACGGGTCCTCGTCTGGTGCCCCCGAGAGCGCGATGGTGCGTGGGATCGGCAGGCCAAACGCCCCGAGCTCAATCAAGCTGCGCTTGTCGTTGTTCCAAACCGCAAGCGCCGCCGGCGCCTCGAGGCAGCCGCCGAGCGCTTCGAGACGCACGGCCCAGGCGGCGAAACCGCCAGGGTCGGCCTGATAGTCCCAGGTCTGGCGCAGGATCGTGACGTCTGCGGCCAGGAAGGCCGCCATTGGATCCCGATTCCACGAGAGAACAACGACGTCGGCTCCTTGCTGCGCCAGACTGTCCCGCAAGCAGGCGTTGGAGGGTGACAGCTGCGGGTAGGCGGCGCAGGCGGCAATTGCGATTTTCACGGATGTCTCCTGCGCTCGTTGCCAGTGTCTGGGTGCTCGGCGATCGGGCTCAGCGCGTTGAGTACCCAATGTCCCGGAGGTGCACGCTCGTTGCTATATCCTCGCTGCGAAGAGGCATGAAAGGCGCCTCGGGCCCGCGACGCTCGAGACCGATATCGCGCAGCAGATGATCCGACAGCCCGGAGACGTGGTCGTGATCCGGGGTATGGTGCACTGTGTGCTGGATGGCGCTCTGCAACCATGCCCAGAAAGCCGACATGGCCTGAAAGCGCGAGGGATGGGGGCAGGGGTAGGTCTGGGTCAGCGTGCTCATCGGTGCGTCCTTTCCGCTTGTTGAGGGAAAGATAGGCAGAGCCGTTCTATCAGAAAAACGAAAAGATATGAGTACTGCTGTCAGCTAGATTGATGTATCTCGCCTCGCTCCAGCTTGACATTTTCAGAGTGATTCAGTCGGATATAAGAACCTAGCCGGCCTCTCATGGCCCCGCCCGGCATCGTCGTGACGCTCAGCAAGCGGGAGGCAGGGCATGAGCAAAGGGTCGGACTGCAACGCAGGGCGGATCGTCGAGGATCGGCTCGACGATCTCCCGTTCGATCGGGCGGAACGCGCTGTCCTCGATATCGCGCGTCGGATCTTCGGAACCTTCGCGACGCCGGCGGGGCAGGGCTGGATCAGCGCCTTCGAGGCGTCCGAGCGGCATTTCGGTCCGGAGGGCGCGATCCTGGCGCACCGTATCGTCAAGACGATCCAGGTGCTGCGCCGCAACCGCACGGCCGTGTTCGGTTTTGTAAACCCGGATTGCCCGTGCTGCCGTCAGCGGATCACGCCGGAGGAGCGCTATTTCATCTCGATCCTGCATGCGGCGCGGCGCGAGCGCCGCTCCGATGCCATGCTGAACGCGATTTTCGTCTGCGGCGGGCCTGATCCGTCGGCACTGGTCGAGGCGGTGGACCTGTTGTCCGCAGACCTCACCGCCTTTGCCGCCGTCGAGATCCCCGCCCAGACGGGCGCCCAACCGAACGCCCCGGCACTTGCCCCGCCGCACGCGAACCCGAAGGCCGAGCCGCAGGCTTAGCCTCAGGCGCCGAGGACGGACTCGAAGCCCTCGAATTCCGGATGGCCGAGGTAGAGATCGCGGTTCTGCCCGGCGTCCTTATGCGCATCGCGAAACTGCTCCGAGCGGGTCCAGGCCTCGAAGGAGGCGCGGTCCGACCAGATCGTG
>JBCCLX010000231.1:0-7158 GCA_039026635.1 Pseudomonadota bacterium | reverse complement strand
CTCGCCGAAACGCTCTGGGACGGCATGGTGGCGAGCGGCGATCTCGATGCCGAACTGTTTCGGTACAGGGCAGTCTCGGAGGCGATGCGTAGGGCCAACACATCATCGCGAAACCCTGAAATGCGCCATATTCGGCTCGTAGAGCATCAGTTAGCCATTGCCCATAGGGCAACGGACTGGCAGTCCGTCGTGAAAGGGTCATCCTCAGCGGTCACGCCGCTCCTCGCCACGCTGCGCGTCGGATGGGCCAAAGCAAAAGCAGGGACTGCCGGGACCACTCGGCAGCGGTATAATGATGGCAGGCTCTGGAGCAGAGGGCACTGAAAGGACAATGGACGCAGGACAGGTCACGCTGATGTTCACCGACATCGAAGGGTCCACGCGGCTCATCGATCTGTTGGGAGACGGCTACAGCCCCCTGCTCCTGCGCCACCAGGAGATCGTGCGCGCCGCCACGAACCGCTTCAACGGCGAGGAAGACGGCACCCAGGGCGACAGCTTCTTCATCATGTTCCAGAGCGCGGCCGAGGGCTTCGCTGCCGCCGTCGAGATCCACCGCGCGCTCGAGAGCGAGCCCTGGACCCGCGGCGTCCAGGTCCGGGTGCGCATCGGGCTGCATCAGGGTACGGTGAAGGTCGTGCAGGGCCGTGTGGTCGGCCTCGATGTTCATCGCGCCGCCCGTATCGCCTCCGCCGGCCACGGCGGGCAAAGCGTCCTTTCGGAAAGCGTCGTCCAGGCGCTGACGCCCGGGGATGTGGCGGCTTCGAACGTCTCCCTCCGCGCGCTCGGCAGCCATCGGCTCAAGGACATTCGTTATCCCGAGAAGCTCTGGGACATCGTCGACACGCAGGTCGAGAGCCTCTTCCCACCCCTGCGATCGATGGAGACGCGGCCGACGAATATCGCATCGCCGCGCGGCCCCATCATCGGACGCGAGCGGGAGCTGGGAGAGCTTTCGGCCGCTCTGAGCGGCGGGGAAGATCGGCTGATCACGATCGTCGGCACCGGCGGCACCGGCAAGTCCTCCGTGGCGCAAAGGACGGCCGCCCTGCTGGAGGACCAGTTTCCCGACGGCGTCTATCTCGTTGATCTGGGCCCCGTTAGCGAAGGCGATCTGGTCTTTCCCACCATCGCCCAGGCGCTCGGCATCCGGGATTTTCCCGGCCGGCCCGTGGTGGAGGATATCGCGTCCTCGATCCAGGACGGGCGGCAGCTGCTGATCCTCGACACCTTCGAGCATGTGCTCGATGCCGGCACAGGCGTCGCGCATCTGATCGCCCAATGCCCCAATCTGCGGATCTTGGTCACGAGCCGGGCGGAGCTCGGCCTTTCCATCGAACGACCCTTCCGGCTCGATCCCCTGGCCCTGCCCAAGGCCGGCGATCCGGCGCCGGAGGAGAGCGGGGCCATGCGCCTCTTCGTCGAGCGGGTGCAGGAGGCGCTGCCCGATTTCGTCGTCGACGCCAGCAACCGCGAGACCGTCGTCGATATCGTACGCCGGTTGGAGGGGGTGCCGCTGGCCCTTGAGCTCGCCGCAGCGCGCCTGGGCTTGATGACACCGAAACAACTCCTCGGCCGGCTCGATGCCCGTTTCAAGCTCCTGCGCAGCTCGCGCCGGGATCTCGACCGGCACAAGACACTGCGCGACGCCATCGAATGGAGCGACAACCTCCTGAGCGAGGAAGAGCGCGACGTCTTCCAACGCCTCAGCGTCTTCGTCGGCGGCTTCAAGCTCGAGGATGCGGAGAATGTGCTCTACGAGGTGGATGGGCTGGATGCGGATATCCTCGAGACCATCGCCTCGCTGACGTCGAAGAGCCTGCTGTTCCGCCGGCTCGAACATGGCGAGCCCCGGTTCGATATGTTCGACATGATCCGCGAGTATGCGACCGATACGCTCACGCGCGCGGGCACGCGGGACGAGACAGAGTGTGCTTTCGTCGCCCATTACGCAGCATTGGCTGAGGAATGCGGGCCGAAGGCGATGACGAGGGGCCAGCTGCCCTACGTGACGCGACTGGCCGAAGAGGCAGACAATCTGCGCGCTGCCTTGCGGGCTGGGATCGATCGCGGCGACGCCGAGACGGTCGCGCGGATCGTCGATGCGCTTTTCTGGTACTGGATCAGCCAAGGACAGTTCACCGAAGGCCTGCGGTGGATCGGCAGTGCCGTATCGCTGGCCGACCGGCAGAGCGGGACCGCAGCGGAGGCGACGATCCATTTCGCCGCCGCTTATCTCAAAGTCTGTGCGGGAGACTATGGCGGCGGGCGACCTCATGGCGAACGCGCCAAGGAGATCCGCGCCAGTCTGGGCGACAAGACCGGTGAGAAGGATGCAGCGCTGGTCCATGCGCTCTGCTGCGCGGCGGAGGGCAGCATGGAGGACCCGAGCGCCATCATTCTCGACTCGATCGAGCAGATGCGCGCCGTCGGGAACTACTACGCCCATGCGGTCGGCCTGATCATCCTCGGCGAAGGGACGCGGATGGAGGGTGATAAGGAGACGGCGGAGGGTTGCTATCGCGAGGCCATCGGCCTGCTAGACCGCATCGAGAACACCTTCTGGCCGGGTCTTCTGAAGCAGAACATCGGGCATTTCCGGCTGGCTGAGGGCAAGCTCGACGAGGCCGCGGGCTTTTTCGCCGAAGCGCATGATCTGGGCGAGGACTTCGACTACCCCATCGTCGTGCATCTTAGCGTCGCAGGTTTTGGCGGGCTCGCCCTCGCGCGCGGCGATGCACGGCTTGCCGCCCGCCTGCTCGGGGGTGTCGACAGCCATATGGAGCGCATCGGCGCATCATTCGAGCCGACCGACAAGGCCGATATCGATGGTTATGTTGCCGGCGCGCGGGCGGCGCTGGGCGATGCGGCCTATGATGCCTCTGCCGCCGAGGGCGCGCAGGCTAGTTGGGAGACGCTGCGGCGCGAAGCGCGGGCGCTTGGCGATAGTGAACCGGAACCGGCGGGCTCCGATGCTGCGGGCGAGCCGGCTGCCACAACGCTCTAACAGCCTTGCAGACAGGTCACCCCCGCGCCGTGCACGGGCCACACCACGCTTCTCATTGATGACGGCACTCTCTGAACCGCTATTTCTGACCCTATCGCGCAAGTTTTTGGTTAATAGTGGTGGGGGTGTGTTCGGGCCGGGTGTGTGAGCCGGTGCAGGAGAGGTTGTATAGAGGGCGCGCGGCGGCGCAACGAGGTAGCCGTGATCCAGGATCGAGAAGCCGAAAGTGTCCTCGGCAAAGAATTGGACACGCTCTTGATGCTGACGGCTGATGGCGACCACCGCGCCTTCGCCACGCTCTTCGATGTCGCCTCGGCCAAGCTCTTCGGTCTCGCGCTACGGATCTGCCGCGACCGGGAGCTGGCGATTGACGCGCTGCAGGATGCCTTCGTCCACATCTGGCGCAACGCCTGGCGCTTCAATCCCGAGCGTGGCCAGGGGCTGGGCTGGATGATCGTGATCCAGCGTAACCGGGCAGTGGCGCTGCTCCGGAAGCATGGGCGCGGGGTCGAGGCCCGCCGGTCCGGCGATCTGCTGCTGACCTCTCCCGCCAATCCACCGAAGGCGCGCGGCAGCAGCAATGAACTGCTCGCACTGGCCCGCTGCATGGGCGATCTGGACGACCGTGGCCAGGAGCTTCTGCTCCTCGCCTATTACGAAGGCTGGACCCGCGAGGAGATGGCGATCCGGCTGCGCGCGCCGGTCCACACCATTAAGTCCTGGCTCCGCCGCAGCCTGATGACGCTGCGCAGCTCGATGGAACGGGGGGTGATCACGGCACGGCGGGAGGATGAGCGCAGTCTGAGCGCCGCCGAACGCGCCCTCGGTCTCGTGAGCCGTCGCGAAGAGACGCCGCGCGAGGAAGTGCTGCGGGAGGAATGGGAGCACCGCTTTGCCGGGCTCGGCGCAGTGATCGCACCGGTTCAGCCCCCGCCGGGCATGCTCCACGGCGTTGAGGCGCGGATCGAAACGGTCGAGGCCACCGAGTCGCTCGATGCGGCCGAGGAGCGCGCCTTCCGCTGGCGTGCCGCGACCCTGGGCTTGGGGGCGCTCGTCGTCGTTCTTGGCAGCTTCCTCGGCTATGCGCCCGCCGGTCTCCGCTCGGCCCCCGAACACTACTTCGCGGTCGTCTATGAGGATGCCAATCCGACGCGGCCAGGCATGATCATGCAGTTCGACGTGGCCGAGGGCGTCACGACGGTTATCCCCATGCCGCTCGAACAGCAGATCGGGACGTCCTTTGAGATCTGGCAGCGCCCGGCGGATGGGGAGCGCCCCTTCTCGCTCGGCCTCCTGCCCCCCCGTGCCGTTGTGCGCGACTCGATCGTGCTGCGTCCCGGCGACACGCTGGCGATCAGCAAAGAGCCCGCAGGCGGCTCGCCGACCGGGCAGCCGACGCTGCCGCTCTTCCATGGCACGGTCCGCGCGGTCGAATGAGAAACGGCGCGCCCGGCAAGGCGCGCCGTCTCGATCGCAACTGATCAGCGTGATCAGACCCAGGCGTTGAAGGCCAACCCCGCGATCAGGGACCCGGCAAAGGCGAAGGCGAGATAGAGGCCGAAGACCGGCAGGCGGGCGAGCGCGAAAACCGCAATCGCCGCCGGCAGCGAGCTGACCCCGCCGGCCACCAGGAAGGCCATCGCTGCCCCCGGCGCCATGCCCTGCGAGACCAGCCCATCGACAAGCGGCAGTGCGGCATAGCCGTTGAGATAGGCCGGCACCCCCACGAAGGTCGCGATGATGATCGGCACGATACCCTCGCCCCCCACCACGGTGGCGATGAGATCGGCGGGGATATAGGCGATCATCAGGCTCTCGAGGATGAAGGCGAGCGTCAGCCACTTGAGCAGGAACATCATCGAGCGCCGCGCCTCACCGGTGAATTTCGAGACCCGGTCCACCTCGGTCCAGAAGCGCCAGACGGGCGGCTTCGGGTTACGCATTTTCGAGCCGCCGCAGCCGCCATTGCCCACGCCCGGGCGCAGCGGATCAGTCAGAAAGCCCGCCCGCGCCAGCGCCAAGGTGCCGAAGCCGCCCATCAGCCCGAGCCCGACGGCCGCCATGGTCTTGGCCACGGCAAAATCGGTCCCGAGGGTGCCGACCGTCATCACGAATTGCGCAGGGTCGATCACGGGCGAGGCGAGCCAAAAGGCCATCACCGGCGCGAGCGGCACACCCATGGCCAAGAGCGCGGCAATCAACGGGATCACACCGCAGGAGCAGAAGGGGGAGAGGCCGCCGAAAAGAGCAGCCAAAGCGATCATGGTCGTCTGGTTGCCCTCGAAGATCTTGGCGATCTGCCCGTCCGCCCCCGTCGCCGTGGCATAGGCCGCCACCAGCACCGAGACGAGGAGATAGGGGCCGGTCAACACCAAGGCGTCGAGTGTGAAGAGCAGCGTCGCCTCAGCCTGGCTCATCGAGGCGACGGCGAGCACCGCGATGATCAGCGCAGCCGTCAGCCACACTTTGTCGATGGTATTCGCCGCGCCCCAGGCGCCGAGACTGCGGCGCAGACTTGCAATGGCTTCCGTCATCCTTGTTCTCCTGCGGCCCTCGCCGCTTTGGGGCAATCGGCGCTCAGGCCGCGTCACCGCCGCCGAGGCGCACGCCCAGACAGCACTCTCGTTCCACATAGCCGAGCACCGCGCGCATGCGGTCGAAGTCGGCACGATTGATCACGCTGCGGCCTCGCTTCTCCTGGCTCACGAGCCCCACCTCGACGAGCGCGCGGAGATGATGCGCGAGCGTCGAGGGCGCGATCCCCAGATGCGCCTGGATCTCCCCGATCATCAGCCCCTCCGGCCCCGCGCGCACGAGGAGACGGAAAAGGCCGAGCCGGGCTTCATGACCAAGCGCCGCAAGGGCGGGGGCGATCTCTGCATCGTTCATGGCGTCATGTATAACTATATCTCTAGTGATGTAAAGCATCATTCTCGCCCGATGGTCTGCGATGCCACAGCTATTGGTTGTGAGCCCTGCGACGATACGGCACGAAGGCAGGCAGCCTGGGAGAACACGGGCGCCATAGGGAGGGGTGGCCCATGCGACCCGAGATGCCGACGAACCTGAGCCGCGATGCGATGGCCTTCATCCTGGCGGGCGGGCGGGGCTCACGGCTGCGCGAGCTCACGGACCGGCGCGCAAAGCCCGCCGTCTACTTCGGCGGCAAAGCGCGGATCATCGATTTCGCGCTCTCCAACGCCGTCAACTCAGGGATCCGTCGGATCGGCGTGGCCACGCAGTACAAGGCCCATTCCCTGATCCGCCACCTGCAGCGGGGCTGGTCCTTCTTTCGCGCGGAACGGCGTGAGATGCTCGACATCCTGCCGGCCAGTCAGCGCGTGGACGAGGGTAGCTGGTATCTCGGGACCGCCGATGCCGTGGCCCAAAACATCGACATCATCGAGGGCTATGAACCCCGCCACATCGTGATCTTGGCCGGCGATCACATCTACAAGCAGGACTATGAAGTGATGCTGCGCCAGCACGTCGAAAGCGGCGCGGGCGTGACGGTGGGCTGTATCGAAGTGGCGCGCGAGGAGGCGACAGCCTTCGGTGTGATGGCCGTCGATGCCAGCAGCAAGATAACGGATTTCGTGGAGAAGCCGGCCGAGCCGCCGACGATCCCGGGCGAGCCGGACAAGTCGCTGGCTTCCATGGGCATCTATGTCTTCGATACGCCCTATCTGCTTGAGCTCCTGAAAAAGGACGCCGAGGATCCCGCGTCGGAGCATGATTTCGGCAAGGACATCATCCCCGCGGAGGTTGCCAAGGGCGTCGCCTATGCCCATCGCTTCTCCGACAGCGCAGTGGTGGGTGACAATGGCCGGCCCTACTGGCGCGATGTCGGCACGGTGGATGCCTTCTGGAAGGCCAATCTGGACCTCACGGATTTCGATCCGGATCTCGATCTCTACGACACCGCCTGGCCGATCTGGACCTATGCCGAACAGACGCCGCCGGCGAAGTTCATCCACGACGAGGCGGGGCGACGCGGACAGGCCGTCTCGAGCCTTGTCTCAGGCGGCTGTATCGTCTCGGGCGCGAGTGTCTTCCAAAGCCTGCTGTTCACCGGCGTCCGGGCCAACAGCTACTCCGATCTCGATCGCGTCGTCGCGCTCCCCTACTCCGACATTGGGCGTCATGCGCGG
>JBCCLX010000230.1:0-7168 GCA_039026635.1 Pseudomonadota bacterium | reverse complement strand
GTTCTCAGGTGGAGGGCGCCACGCCGCTGGCGGCTGGCGCGGCGCGCCGGGTCTGCCTGCTGGGCGAGACGATCGACGAGGCCCGGACGGTGATGGTGGAAGGCGACAGCGGGCTCCTGACCTGCTCGCCCCCCGATCGCCGCCCGGTGTTCAAGGCCGAGCGGGGCCTCCTGGTCTGGCCCAATGGGGCGGAGGCGCGGCTCGCCTCCGCCGCCAATCCGGAGGCGCTGCGGGGCCCGCAGTTCGACCTGGCCTGGGCCGATGAGCTCGCCAAATGGCGGCGCGAGCGCGAGGCCTGGGAGATGCTGCAGTTCTGCCTGCGCCTCGGAGACAACCCGCGCCAGGTGGTCACGACTACGCCGCGGGACAACGCGGTGCTGAAGGAGATCATGACCGCCCGGGACACGGTGGTGACGCGGGCGGGCACGGGCGAGAACAGCGCCAATCTGGCGCCGGGCTTTCTCGAGCGGCTGGAGGCGCTCTACGGCGGCACGGCGCTCGGCCGTCAGGAGCTCGATGGCGAACTGGTGGAGGCCCATGAAGGCGCGCTCTGGCGGCTCTCGGAGATCGAGGCTGCCCGGGTGGCGGAGGCCCCGCGGCTCGACCGGGTGGTGGTGGCGGTGGACCCGCCGGTCACCGCCGGGCCGAAGGCGGATGCCTGCGGGATCGTCGTGGCCGGCGTGGCGCAAGGCGTGCGGGCGGGCGAGGAGCAGGTCTATGTGCTCGCCGATGAGAGCCTGGAGGGCGCCTCGCCCGATACCTGGGCGCGCCGGGCGGCGGAGGCCTACACGCTCTGGCAGGCCGATCGGCTGGTGGCCGAGGTCAACCAGGGCGGCGCGCTGGTCGAGAGCCTGATGCGCCAGGTCGCGCCCCAGATCGCCTATCGCGGGGTGCAGGCGACGCGGGGCAAGCTGACCCGGGCCGAGCCCGTGGCAGCCCTCTACGAACAGGGGCGCGTCCACCATGTGGGCGCCTTCCCGGCGCTCGAACGCGAGATGTGCCGCTACGACGGCTCGGGCGCGAGCCCGGACCGGATGGACGCGCTCGTCTGGGCCCTCACCGAACTGGTGATCACGCCCGGCGGCAGCGCCCCCCGCCTGCGCCAACTCTAACGCGGCGGTGGCCGCCAAGGTCCCGGGCTCGACCCGGGACCTCCTCGACATTGGAACCGACCAACGGCGGGCCCTGGCGCCCGCCGGATACCCCATGCCCCAACCCCCGGGGCACGAGACGGAGAAGCGGACATGGCATTCGACTGGTTGCGGGCGGGGCGCGGCGCCCCGCTTGAGGAGAAGGCGTCCGCCGTCGGCGGGTTCGGCACCGGCCAAGGTGCCGGCGCTGGCGGTACCACCATCGGCTTCGGCCATGTGATGGCCTTTCAGGGCCCCGGCCGCGCGGTCTGGTCGCCAACGGACACGGCGACGCTCGCGCAGAACGGCTACGGCGGCAATGTCGTGGGCTTCCGTGCCGTGCGTATGGTCTCCGAGGCCGCGGCCGCCATCCCGCTGGTCCTCACCGAGGATGGCGCGCGCATGGCGAGCCACCCGCTTCTGACCCTCCTGGAGCGCCCGAACCCGGGCGCCAATGGCCGCGGCCTCATGGAGGCGGTCTTTGGCCACCTCATCCTCTCGGGCAACGCCTACCTTGAAGGCGTGCCCTCCGAGCTTGGCGAGTATCCGGTTGAGCTGCACGTTTTGCGCCCCGACCGCATGCAGGTCGTGCCGGGCCCCGACGGTTGGCCCGCCGCCTATGACTATCGCGTCGGCCGCCAGGTCCATCGTTTTGAGCAGGCCGAGGAATGGCACTCGGTGCTGCACCTCAAAGCCTTCCACCCCCTCGACGACCATTACGGCATGAGCCCGATGGCCCCGGCCTCGGCCAGCCTCGATGTCCATAACGCGGCCTCGAAATGGGCCAAGGCGCTGCTCGACAACGCAGCACGGCCCTCGGGCGCCATCGTTTTCGGCGCGAAGGACGGCTCGTCTCTGTCCGAAGAGCAGTTCCGCCGCCTGCGCCATGAGCTTGAGGACAACCATCAGGGCGTGCGCAATGCCGGCCGCCCGATGCTGCTGGAGGGCGGGCTCGATTGGAAGCCCATGAGCCATAGCCCCAAGGACATGGATTTCCTCGAGACGAAGCACGCCGCCGCGCGCGAGATCGCGCTGGCCGTCGGTGTGCCGCCGATGCTGCTGGGTCTGCCCGGCGACAACACCTACTCGAACTATCAGGAGGCCAACCGCGCCTTCTATCGCCTCACGGTGCTGCCGCTGGTGCGCAAGGTGGCTGCCGGTATCGCCGGCTGGCTCGGCCGCAATGCAGGCGCCGAGATCACGCTCGAGCCCGATCTCGACCAGGTGCCGGCGCTGGCGGATGAGCGCGAGGCGCTCTGGCGCCGCGTGGGCGATGCCGATTTCCTCAGTGACGAGGAGAAGCGGCTTCTCCTCGGCCTTGGCCCGCGCGAAACCGTGATGGTGACGGATGTGGAGCAGGGCGATGGCTGAGCTCAGCGTCCATGACGGCGGCCGGGCCCTGGCCCGTGGCGGCCGCATCCAGGGCTATGCCTCCCGCTTCGGCGAGGCAGACCGCAACGGCGATGTGGTGGCGCCCGGCGCCTTCCACGCCAGCCTCGGCGCGCTCGCGAAGGCCCGCCGGCGCGTCGCCTTCCTTTGGCAGCACGACACCAAGCGCCCCATCGGCGTCTGGGATCGTGTGATCGAGGACGCCACCGGCCTTTGGGTCGAGGGGGGCCTCCTGCCGGAGGTTGCCACCGGTGCCGAGGCCCGCGCGCTGGTCGCGGCCGGGGCGCTCGACGGCCTTTCGATCGGCTACCGCGTGAAGCGGGCCGAGAAGAACCGGGGAGGGCCCGGACGGCGCCTCCTCGAATTGGATCTGTGGGAAGTATCGCTCGTGACGTTTCCGATGCTTCCCACGGCCCGCGCCAGTCTCGCTCCCTCGGCCACCCGGCCGGCGGGCGAGCCCCTGGCCGGGATCCTCGCCGGGGCGCTCGCGTCCCGCAGCGGGGCGATGTGAGCCCCGCTCCGGGGTCTCGAGACGACCAACCCTGACCACAGACAACGGGATGACCGATGACCGACCATCTGGATGAGATGCCGGAGACCGAAACGGCGTTTGAGACGACCGAGATCGCGGCTGCGGAAGAGACCAAGGCAGCGAGCCAGTTCCTCGACAGCTTCGAGGCCTTCAAGACCGATGTCAGCGAGCGCCTGGGCGCGCTCGACGCCCGGATCGGCACGCTGCAGACCAAGGCGGCCCGCCGCCCGGCGCTGAGCATGGCCGCCGATGTGGCCGCGCCCCATCAGAAGGCCTTTTCGGCGTTCCTGCGCCGCGGTGACGAGAGCGGTATGGAGAGCCTCGGCCTCGAGACCAAGGGCCTCAACACCCAGTCACCCACCGCTGGTGGCCATCTGGTGGATCCGCGCACGGCCGAGGCCGTCGATGCGGTTCTGCGCGGCGGCGGTTCGCTGCGCGCCGTCGCCAATGTCGTGCAGGTCGAGGCAACGGCCTATGACGTGCTGATCGACCGCGCCGAGCTGGGCGCTGGGTGGCTCGACGAGGTCACCCCGGTCACAGAGACGACCGGCCCGACCATCGAGCGCATCTCGATCGCGCTGCACGAGCTTTCGGCGAACCCGCAGGCCTCGCAGCGCATCCTCGACGACAGCGCCTTCGACCTGGAGATGTGGCTGGCTGGCCGGATCGGCGATCGCTTCCGCCGCGCCGAGGCGACGGCCTTCATCAAGGGCACAGGCTCCGGCCAGCCCAAGGGCATCATGACCCACCCCTTCGCGCCGAACAGCGGCATTTTCTGGGGTGAGCTTGGCTATGTGACGACCGGCAATGCGGGCGATTTCGACGTCAACGATCCGGGCGATGCGCTGGTGGACCTGGTCTACTCGCTGGGTGCCGAGTACCGCACCAACGGCACCTTCATCATGAGCTCGGCCACCGCCGCCGAGGTCCGCAAGTTGAAGGACAGCCAGGGCCGCTTCCTCTGGATCGAGGGTATCAGCGAGGCCTCGCCGGCCCGCCTGCTGGGCTACCCGGTTCTGATCGCCGAGGACATGGACCCGATCGCGACCGATTCGATCTCGATCCTCTTCGGTGACTTCTCGCGCGGCTACACCGTGGCCGAGCGTCCGGAGATCCACATCCTGCGCGACCCGTTCTCGGCCAAGCCGAACGTCAGCTTCTTCGCGGTGAAGCGCGTCGGCGGCGATGTGACGGACTTCAAGGCGATCAAGGGCCTCAAGTTCGGCACCGCCTGATCGGATCGCGAGATCGTTTTTGCGTGGCGTAACGGCCCGGGGGTCCGCCCTCGGGCCGCGTTGTTTTGCACTCAGGCCGGCGGGTCCGGTCTGAGCCTCCACACCGGTTAGCGGAGACGGGCATGATCCTGAGCGAGGCGGGGAGCGGGCCGGTGGCGGCGCCGCTTGCGGAATTCAAGGAGCACCTGCGGCTGGGCCATGGCTTCGCCGACGACGGTGCGGAAGACGGGCTGCTCGCGCGCTACCTGAGCCATGCGGTGGCTGTGGTGGAGCATGAGACCGGTCGGGCGCTGACCAAGCGGCGCTTCGAGCTGGCAGTGAGCCGCTGGGATCGCGATGGCTGTCTGGCGATGCCGGTGGGCCCGGTCTCGGCGATCGTCAGTGCCGTCCTGGAAGGGGCGGGGACGACGCAGGCCCTCGATACGAGCGTCTGGACCGTGAGCGCGGAGGGAACCCGTGGGATCCTGAGCGCTGGTGGCGGCCTATTGCCCTTCATCCCGGTTGGTCATGTGGTGCGCATCACCTTCGATGCGGGCATTGCCGATGACTGGACCGGCGTCCCCGGCGGTCTCGAGCAGGCGGTCATGATGCTGGCCGCGGACTTCCATGCCCGGCGCGGGACAGAGCGGGACGGCAAGGCCGACATCCCGCAGGTTGTGCGCGCGCTGATCGGGCCTTGGCGCCCGGGGCGGCTGTGATGGGCGGGCAGGGACCGCGGCTCACGCGCAAGCTGGTGCTCGAAGAGAAATCGCATTCAGCTGATGGCGGCGGGGGCGAGACCCATGTCTGGGCCACCCTTGGCACGCTCTGGGCCGCCCTCGATCCCGCCTCCGGGCGAGAGGCGCTTTGGGGTCAACGCCCGGGCCAACGCGTGACGCACCGGATCACCGTGCGCGCCGCGCCTCAGGGCTCGCCGCGCCGTCCTCATGCGGCGCAGCGCTTCCGGCTCGGCGCGCGGATCTTCGACATTCTCGCCGTTGCCGAGGCGGATGAGGCCGATGCCTATCTGACCTGCTTCGTCACGGAGGGCCCCTTCGCATGACCTACGCGCTGGCCTGGCCGCTGCAGGAAGCGGTCTACACGGTGCTGACGGCGGCGCCCGAGGTGACGGCGCTGGCTGGCACCCATCTCTACGACGCTGCACCGCCTGTCGGTGGTGCGGCAGAGGATCTCCCGCTCTACGCCGTCATCGGCGACGAGACGGTTCAGGACTGGAGCACCGCTGACGGGTGCGGGGCGGAGCATCTCTTCACCGTCTCGGTCTATGCGGCCGAGCGCAGTTTTGCTCGGGCGAAGCGGCTGGCGGGTGCGATCTCGGACGCGTTGCTGGACACACCGCTCGCGCCCTCTCGGGGCCATGTGGTGTGCGCTGCCTTTGTTTCGGCGCGGACCCGCCGCGAAGAGCGCGATCGGCTCCGGCGCATCGATCTGCGCTTCCGCATCCTGATCGAGGACACGGCCTGAGGCGGCGCCCGGGCTTTCTAACCGACCGACACCTGAAATCTCGCATGGAGGCCCGTGATGGCTGCGCAGAAGGGCAAGGACCTGCTCATCAAGCTCGACGAGAACAACGATGGCAGTTTCGAGACCGTGGCGGGGCTGCGCGCCACGCGGCTCTCGTTCAACGCTGATCCGGTGGATGTGACGACCGCTGAGAGTGCGGGGCAATGGCGTGAGCTGCTGGCGATGGCGTCGCTCAAGACCGCCTCGGTCGCGGGCTCTGGCATCTTCAAGGATGCGACCTCCGATGCGCAGCTGCGCACTGTCTTCTTCGACGGCATGTCGCCCAACTTCGAGCTGGTGATCCCCGACTTCGGCACCGTTCGCGGGCCATTTCAGGTGACGGGTCTCGAATATGCCGGCAACCACGATGGTGAGGCGACGTTCGAGATCTCGCTCTCGTCGGCCGGCGCTTTGACCTTCACGGCCGCGTGATGGGGGTGAATGCAGCTCGCGGCGAGGTGGCGCTGGTCATCGACGGGCAGGAGCGGCGGTTGCGGCTGACGCTCGGTGCCTTGGCCGGTCTCGAGACCAAGCTTGGCGCTGGCAGCCTCGTCGGCATCGCCGAACGTTTCGAAGGCGGTGAGGTTCGCGCGGCCGAACTCATGGCACTTCTGGCTGCCGGTCTCGAGGGGGCGGGTGAGCCTTGCGACGAAGCCGCGCTCGCGAGCGCAGAGATCGAGGGCGGCGCTGCGGCAGCGCTTCACGCGGGCCTGTCGCTTCTGGCCCGCAGCTTTGGGGCCGACGGCGCGTGAGCCTGCTCGGCCCTGTTGGAGCGCCAGCCGCGGCGCGGGTCGGCATTGAGCAGGGCACCGGCGTCGACTGGGACGCGTTGATGCGCCTTGGTCTCGGCCGCCTCCGCCTGACGCCCGAGACCTTCTGGGCCATGACACCGGTGGAGCTCGAACGCGCGGCCGAAGGGGCCGGGCTCGCGCTCCCCGCAGGGGCGGCGCCCGATCGCCAGACGCTCGCGACGTTGATGGCGCGCTATCCGGACGGAGAGAGAGATGACGGGAAGACTGGATGATGGTGGCAGCGGGACGGAGCTGTCCCGCGGCCTTTCTGATTTGCGGGGACAGACCTCAAGCTTCACAGGCGATCTTGCTGCGGCGACCCGGCAGATGCGGGAACTGGACGTAGAGAGTCGGCGACTGGCCCGCTCCCTCGGCACTTCGCTGCGCTCCGCTTTCGACAAGGCAGTCTTTGGCGGGGAGAAGCTCTCTGGGGTGCTGCGCACTCTGGCCTCCGACATTGCCGGTAAGGCGCTCGATGCAGCGCTTCGGCCTGTCACCGCAGCGGTTGGCACCGGGGTTGCCGGTGCAGTCGGCTCGCTCACAGGCGGGATCGGCTCGCTTCTCGGTTTCGAGAAGGGCGGTGCCTTT
>JBCCLX010000229.1:0-7169 GCA_039026635.1 Pseudomonadota bacterium | reverse complement strand
GAGGCGCGAACACCGCGGACCTATTTCCTCGGCATGATCCCCACGGGCCGCGTCTCCTCGGCCTATGGCTATGCCCAGGCCATCGACAGCACCTGGGACTGGTATCGCGAGGACAGCGGGAACTCGGGCGCGGACCGGGACGATTTCGAGGACGCCGCCGATTTCGTGGGCTGGTACATGGCCAAGACCCGGCGGGCCAACGGCCTACCGATGACCGACGCCTATAGCCATTACCTCGCCTATCACGAAGGCCATACGGGCTATAAGCGCGGCAGCTGGCAGCAGAAGGCCTGGCTAAAAAACGCCGCCGGCGCCGTGGCCCGCCAGGCCAGCCGCTACCGCCAACAGCTCGACCGCTGCTCGTCCTAGGGGTTCGACCGAAACGGATGAGCCCGCTCAGAGCCCAAACTGACGCGGCGAGCGGGGCCACTCGCGATTTAACAGATCAGCCCGGAACTGTTAAATCCGGCGCAGATGGCGGAGACGCAGTCATTGATTTCATTGGGAAATTTTTGGTAGCAAATCCATCTTGGATTTTACAGAATTCCTCACTCCGTTAAACGCCGGAGGCATGGATTAGCTGAAATCTGAGTCGTTTGCTCAGATGACGGCTTTGTCCGCGAAGCTGACGATGGCGGGGCGCGGGGTTTGGAGCGTTTCGGCCAGACCACTAGCGTGCTCGGCGATCAGGTGATCGTCAGCACGGCGCCGGGGTTCAGGATGCCGTTGGGGTCGAGGGCGGCTTTGATCGCGCGCATGGCCGCGAGCTTTGCGGGGTCGGCGTGCTCGGCGAGGGCCTGCGCCTTCACCCGTCCGATGCCGTGTTCGGCCGCCAAGGAGCCGTCGAGCGCCAGGGCCGCCTCGTGCACAGCCGCACTCGCCGCCCGCGCATGGCCGCGCCAGGCCGCCAGCGCCGCGCCCTCGGGCGGGAAGATGTTGAAGTGCAGGTTCCCGTCGCCGACATGGCCGAAGCAGTTGACCGCCAGCGCCGGATGGACGCGCGCCACCGCCGCCCCTGCGGCGTCGATAAAGGCCGGGATCGCGGAGAGAGGCACGCTCACATCGTGGCTCGCCACGGCGCCGCGCTTGCGGTTTGCCTCCGGGATCGTCTCCCGCAGCCACCAGAGCGCCTGGCGCTGCGCTTCGGAGGTCGCCAGCACGCCGTCCGTGGCAAGCCCCTCCTCGAAGAGCGCCTCGAGCGCCGCCTCCGCCCGCGCCTGCAGCCCGCCCTCCGCAGGCCCCGTCAGCTCCAGGAGAACGCGCCAGGGAGGGCTGTCCTCCAGCGGGTCCGACCAGTCGGGATGCTGGGCGGCCACGAAGGCGGGGCCTTGCGCGGCGATCAGCTCGAACGCCGTAAGCCCATCCCCCAGCCGGTCGCGCAGCGCATGCAGGAGCGCGACGGCGGCTGTCGGATCGGGCACGGCGAGCATGCCGGTCACGACCTCTCCCGGTGCTGGGAAGAGCTTTAGGGCCGCCGCGGTGATCAGGCCGAGCGTGCCTTCGGAGCCGACGAGCAGACCGCGCAGATCATAGCCCATGTTGTCCTTGCGCAGACGCTTCAGCCCGTGGTGGATCGAGCCGTCGGCCAGCACCGCCTCGACCCCGAGCACCAGCTCGCGCGCATTGCCATAGCGCAGGACCTGCACGCCGCCGGCATTGGTCGCCAGATTGCCGCCGATCCGGCACGTGCCCTGGGACGCCATGGCGAGCGGAAAGAGCCGGCCGGCCCCCGCCGCGGCCTCCTGCACGGTCTGCAGCGTCACGCCCGCCTCCACCACCATGGCGCCGTCCTCGGGCGAGAGCGCGCGGATCCGGTCCATGCGCTCGAGCGAGATCAGCACCGGGTCCGGCAGGCCGGTCATATCGGCAAAGACCTGACCGCCGACGAGCCCCGTGCCGCCCGACATCGGCACCACCGGGATGTGACGGTCGTTCAGATAGCCGATCATGGCCGCGACCTCGGCGGTCTCTCGCGGGCGCAGGAGTGCGGCAGCCCGGCCCCGCAGCTTGTCCCGCGGCTCGGCCAGATAGGGATCGATGGTGGCGCTGCCCTCGGCCCCATCGGGGCGGATGAGACCCGCCCGGTCGGTCATCGCCGCCAGCCGTTCGAGGTCCATCGGGTCGGCCGCGCGCAACGGGCGCGCTACGGGGACGGCGGTTTGGGGTGAGGCGGGGGATGTCACTGCGTCATCGGCCATGGCGCAATCATAGCGCGGGGGGCGGCGCGGGGCGAGCCGCGGCCGGGTGGGGCGCGCGCGCTCCGCCATCAGGGCTCATCGGTCTCGGCGGGCGGTCGTGGCGCCGCGGCCCGACGGAGACGATCATTGATCGCGTCCCCCAGCCCCTGCAGAGGCACCGGCGCCACGGCGATGGCGGTGATCTCGGGGTGGTCGAGCGTGCGCAGCGCATCGAAGAGCCGAGCGGCCGCTTCCTCCAGATCGCCCGCCGGCGAGAGGGAGGTGGAGCGGGGCGCGGCGGCGGCTTCGGCCGGGTCCGCCCCGAAGCCCAGCCAGGCCTCACCCGGGCGGGGCCGGGCGGCATCGAGGCGCAGGCGCGCCCGCGGGGCATAGTGGCTCGCCATCATACCCGGCGCTTCGAAGGCTTCGCTCGCGGTGGGCGCGGTCTCATCCGTCGCCACCGGCGCCGCCGGTGCGACGAGGGGGGGCGCGCCCAGAACCGCCGTCAGCGCCTCCAGGGTGAGGCCACCGGGGCGGAGGAGGCGGGGCTGGGGACCGTCGAGGGCGAGGATCGTGCTCTCGAGGCCGACGCGCGTCGGCCCGCCGTCGAGCACCGCGGCGATCCGACCGGCAAGCCCCGTCTCCGGATCGAGGACATGCGCGGCCGCCGTCGGGCTGACCCGACCCGAGGGATTGGCGGAGGGGGCGGCCAC
This sequence comes from Pseudomonadota bacterium, assembly GCA_039026635.1. Lineage (GTDB taxonomy): Bacteria > Pseudomonadota > Alphaproteobacteria > Rhodobacterales > Rhodobacteraceae > Thermohalobaculum. Next base: position 4,279 of record JBCCLX010000229.1, on the reverse strand, counting down.
CGGCACCCCTGCCGCCGCCATCAGGGCCTGCGCCACGGGCCCGCCCGGCACGCGCAGGCCCACGGTCGCGCGCCCCGCCGTTACCGCCGGCGCGAGACCCGGATCGCGCAGAGGCACCACCAGAGTGAGCGGGCCCGGCCAGAAGGCCTCGGCCAAGGCACGACCGCGCGCGCCGATATGGCCCAGCGCCTCCGCCGCCGCCAGATCGGCCACATGCACGATGAGAGGGTTGTTCGACGGCCGACCCTTGGCGCGGTAAATCCCGGCCACCGCCGCTGGATCGCGCGCATGGGCGCCGAGGCCATAGACCGTCTCGGTGGGAAAGGCCACGAGCGCGCCCTCGCGCAGGAGCCGCGCCGCCTCGGCGATCCCCTCGGGATCGGCTTTGAGATGACGGGTCATGGCGCGCGCCACAGCGACAGGGTCGGCGCACGCCATGGGATAGCGGTTAGCGCGCGCCGCGGCGTGACGATCAGCGCCCGGCTTTTTCTGGTCCTGCTTCGCTGCACCGGATATCTCCGAACCATAACACCGCGCTCATAGACCTGTCGCACAGGCGAGACGAGGCGCGGATAAGTGGAGGAAACCATGACCTATCACGCCCCCGTTGCCGAGATGGCGCGGCTGGCGCGGATCCTGGGCCACGACCGGTTGGCCGAGACCGCGCGCTATGGTGAAGCGACGCCCGAGACCCGCACGGCGATCCTGGCTGAGGCGGCAAAGCTTGCCGAGGGCGTGATGGCGCCGCTGCGCCGCACTGGTGATAGCACGCCCGCACGGCTCGAGAACGGCGTCGTGCGCTGTTCGCCGGGGTTTCGCGCGGCCTATCAGGCCATCGCCGAAGGCGGCTGGGTCGGCATGAACGCCGATCCCGAACACGGCGGCATGGGGCTCCCGCTCTCGCTGATGGTCATGGTCAACGAGATGATGGCCTCGGCAAATATGGCGCTCTCGCTCTGTCCGCTTTTGAGCCAGGGCAATATCGAGGCGCTCGAGGCCCATGCGAGCGAGGCGCTCAAGGCGCGCTACCTGCCGCCGTTGATCGCCGGCACCTGGACCGGCACGATGAACCTGACCGAGCCGCATGCCGGCAGCGATGTGGGCGCGCTCCGGACCAAGGCCGAGCGCGCCGACGACGGGAGCTATCGCATCACGGGGCAGAAAGTCTGGATCACCTGGGGCGACCATGACGTGGCCGAAAACGTGGTCCACCTCGTGCTCGCACGGCTGCCCGATGCGCCGGAGGGCTCACGCGGGATCAGCCTCTTTCTCGTGCCGAAACTGATCCCGGACGCGGACGGACGCCCGGGCGTTGCCAATAGGCTCAAGGTCCTCAGTCTCGAGCACAAAATGGGCATCCATGGCTCACCCACCTGCGTCATGGCCTATGAGGGCGCGCAGGGCTGGCTCATTGGCGAGGAGAACCGCGGCCTCGCCTGCATGTTCACGATGATGAACAACGCGCGCCTCGGGGTTGGGATCGAAGGGATCGGCATCGCCGAGGGCGCGACCCAGGCCGCCATGGCTTGGGCGATGGATCGGGTGCAGGGACGCACGGCCGATGGGTCGACCACGATCGTGGGTCATGCCGATGTCCGCCGCAACTTGATGACCATGAAGGCGCTGACGCGGGCGGCGCGTGCGATCTGTTACGACTGCGCCTTCTCGCTCGACATGGCGCGGGCGGCGGAGGGTGCAGAGGCCGCGCATCACGCAGGCCGCGGCGCTTTCCTCACGCCCATCGCCAAGGCCTACGGGACGGATACCGGGATCACGGTCGCCACCCTCTGCGCTCAGGTTCATGGCGGTGCGGGGTATGTGGAGGAGACGGGCGTGCCCCAATTCCTGCGCGATGTCCGCATCACCTCGATCTATGAGGGCACCAATGGGGTGCAGGCGATGGATCTTGTGGGCCGCAAGCTCTCGGGCGATGGCGGAGCGATGGCGGGCCTCCTGCTCGACGAGGCGACGGCGGTGGTCGAGGCGGCGCGGGCGGCCAATCACCCAACGCTGGCGGATGCGCTGAACGCCGCCGTCTCCAAGGCCCGCGGCGTGACGGGCTGGATGCTGAAGACCGATGCCGTCGGTCGCGGGGCCGGCGCCACGCCGTATCTCCGCCTCCTCGCCCTGGTGCTGGGCGGCAGTGCCCTCCTGCGTGCCGCGCTCGAGAGTGGCGCAGCGGAGGACATGGCACTCGCGCGCTTCCATCTCCTCCAGCTCCTGCCTCGCGCCCATGCGGAGGCTCAAGCGGCGACGGCTGGCAGCGAGATGCTCTATGCGCTCGACGCCGAAACGCTGACCTCGACGGTATGAGCGCTATTCTCCGGGGCGAGGGCCGAATGGCGTGAGGGAAGTCCCGACGGATATCCGGAGAGGGACCCCGACGGACATGCAGACGCACGCCCTCGCCCTGGAGGTATTCTGTTGAACGACACGCCGATCACCCATCCCTTCGCCGAGCCGCCCGGCCCAGGGGAGGCCAGGGAGGTTGCCGAGGGCATCCTCTGGGCCCGCCTGCCGCTGCCCATGCGTCTTGATCATGTGAACGTCTTCGCGCTGGCCGAGGCGGATGGTTGGACGCTGGTCGACACGGGGCTCGACTGGAGCCGCGGCCGCGAGGCGCTGGCAGCGCTGCGCAAGGGCCCGCTCGGCGGTCGCCCGATCCGCCGCGTCGTGCTGACGCATCACCATCCGGATCATGTGGGTCAATTGGGTGCGCTGGCGGCCGAGGGGGCCGAAGTGCTGGCGACGCGCATCGCCTGGCTCACAGCCCGGATGCTGACCCTCGATCCCCAGGACCGACCGGCGCCCGAGGCCATCGAGTTTCGCCGCCGCGCGGGCGTGTCGGGCGCAGCGCTCGACCTCTATGCCACGACCCGGCCCTTCAACTTCGCCGATTGCGTGGCCCCCATGCCGCTCGGCTTCACGGCGCTCGAGGAGGGCATGGTGCTGACGCTCGGTGGCAGGCGCTGGACCGTGCACCTGGGCGAGGGGCATGCGCCGGCCCATGCGACGCTCTGGTGCGCCTCGGTTGGTGATGGGGCGGGCGCCGGCACGGGCTCCGGCACGGGCCTCGCGCTTGTGGGCGATCAGATCCTGGCGACGATCTCGCCCAACATCGGGGTCTATCCCACCGAGCCCGGCGCGGATCCCTTGGGCGGCTGGCTCGAGAGCTGTCGGCGCCTCGCCGTGCCGGCCGCTGCCGATCCCCTGGTCCTGCCCGGTCATCACTTACCGTTCCGAGGCGCAGCCACGCGCCTGCGCCAGCTGATCGAGAACCACGAGCATGCGCTCGACCGGGTGATGGCGGCGCTGGCGGAGCGCCCGAGGCCTGCAGCTGCGCTGTTTGACGCGCTCTTTCGCCGGCCGATCGGGGAGGCCGAGGCAGGGCTCGCCCTGGTCGAAGCGGTCGCCCATGTGAACCATCTGCACCGCCTCGGCGCGATCAGCCCGGAGGAGACGGCAGGCGGCACCCTCTGGCACCCTCAGGTCTCAGCGTGGCGCCAAACCGAGATGCGCGCGACGGCCTGAGAGGCGTTGCGCGCCCCTTGGCATAAGGGGTCAGGGCTCGCCCTGCCAGGCCTCGGCCGCGGCCGTGTCGCTCTCCCGCGCATCGACCCAGTGCCCGCCCTCCGCGCCGCTCTCCTTCTTCCAGAAAGGCGCCCGGGTCTTGAGAAAATCCATCATGAAGGCGGCGGCCTCGAAGGCGGCCTGGCGATGTCGGCTGGCCGCGAGCACCAGCACGATCTGCGCCCCAGGCTCGAGCGGGCCGTAGCGGTGGATGATCCGCACGCCCGAGAGCGGCCAGCGCGCCTCGGCTTCGGCGACAATCTCCTGGAGCGCCCGTTCCGTCACACCGGGCCAGTGCTCAAGCTCCATGCTCTCCAGTAGGCGCCCCCCCGCCATCTCGCGCACTAGGCCGGTGAAGGCAACGATGGCACCGATCTCGCGGTTTGCCGCCGCGAGCCGCGCCTGCTCCGCCCCAATGTCGAAATCCGCCTGCTGAACGCTCACCGCGCCACTTGCGGGATCGGATGCGGGATCGGTGGCAGGATCGCTCAGAGGATCGGCAGCGTCGCGTCCGTCCATCGCCTCACCCCCCTGTCACGGGCGGGAAGAAGGCCACCTCGCGCGCCCCCGCAATCGCCGTGTCGAGATCGCCCATCTCTTCGTCGACGGCGCAGCGCACCGCGCGCAGATCTTCGAAGGCCAGCGCATGGCCCTCCGAACGGGCGCGCAGCTGCTCGATCAACTCACGCGCCGTCGCCGCATCGCCAGG
>JBCCLX010000228.1:0-7172 GCA_039026635.1 Pseudomonadota bacterium | reverse complement strand
TATCGAGAGCTTCGGTCTCTTCGTCCAAGCCGATCTGGAGCTGACCGAGGATTGGTCGCTCTCGGGCGGGGTCCGCTACGATCGGTTCTCCTTCGAAGCCGCGCCCCATGATCCGACCTTCGGCTTCCCCGATGGCCCGCGTTTGGGCGGCTCCGGCTCGAACAGCGGCTTCTCCTTCAACATCGGATCGACCTATCAGATCACGCCGGAGACGACGGTCTTCGCGAGCTTCGCGCAGGGCTTCTCGCTGCCCAATATCTCGGCGGCCACCAATGAGATCGCGCCGGGCGCCTCGCTGAACGGCTCGGCCTTCGTGGAACCCATCGACGTCAACAGCTTTGAGGGGGGCATCAGGGGGACGCTGGGGCCACTCACCTACCAGCTCTCGGGGTTTTATGCGCGTTCGGACAATGGCTCGGCAGTGGCCGTCGAGCCGATCACGGGCTCGGCCGAGCTCGTGCGCTCCCCGCAGCGAAACTATGGCGTGGAGCTCTCGACCCGCATCGATGTCACGGAGACGCTGCAGCTGGGTTTCGATGCCTCCTTCAACGATGGTGACAATGACCCCAATGACGATGGCGACTTCCAGCCGCTCTCCTCGCTGACGGTTCAGCCGCTCAAGCTCTATTTCAACGTTGACTGGCGCCCGATCCCAGAGCTCGGGCTCGGCGCGCGCGTGCTCTATATCGGCGACCGGGATCGGGCCTTCGAGGCGGGCGTCGATGGGGAGGCGATCGATGGCTATGCGACGCTCGATCTGAGCGCGACCTATGACATCGGGCCGGGAACCCTAGCCCTCGACATCGCGAACGTCCTCAACAACGAGTACCTGCCGCTCGAGAGCCAGACCCGCTTCGGGTTGACGAACCAGCGCCGCTTCATCGCTCCGGGACGACAAGTGGCGCTGACCTACTCGGCGACATTCTAGAGCCTGGTGGGTACGGCTGAACTCGCTCCGCTCGCTCAAGCCGAGCGATGACGGCCCGGATCGCGAGTGGCGCAAAACCATCAACCAGCCGCAGCGGGTATGCCCTCGACCTAGCCCTGGCTGCGATCAGAAGCGGACGGAGAGTTCGCCGCCGAAGGTCCGCCCGTCACCCACTGCGGCGCGGGTCAGGCTCGAGTCGATCGTGGTCAGGTAGTCGTTGTCGAAGAGGTTGCGGACATAGAGCTGCGCCCGGAAGTTCTCGGTCTCGTAGCCGACCGAGGCGTTGGCCAGGAAGTAGCCGTCGATCTCGCGTGCCGCCGTGTTGTTGATGTCGCCATTGCTGAAGTAGGCGCCCGTGTAGTTCACATCGGCCGAGGCGAAGACCCCGGAGAGATGGCGGTAGACGCCGCCGACGGCCAGGGTGACATTTGGGGCCTCGGGAAACTCGTTGCCGCTGCAATTGCCGCCCGAGGGCGCACAGTCGCTGTTCTCGAGATCCACGATCTCGGTCTTCAGGAGGCCGAGGGCGCCGAAGACGCTGAGCCCCGTGCCCGTATCGTAGCGGCCCTCCAGTTCGAGACCGTAGGAGCGCGAGTCGCCCGCATTCACCGTTCGCGTCGCGAAGGTCGTTTCGTCGACGAGGACGATCTGCTGATCGGAGTAGTCGTTGAAGAAGCCCGTGGCGCCGAGGCTGAGCCCGCCGTCGCGCGACTGGTAGCGATAGGCGAGCTCATAGGTCCAGACGAACTCGGGATCGACCTCGTTCTCCTCGCCCGTACCGAGGACCGTTTCGGTGTAGCCCGCGCGATAGCCGCGGCGGACGCTGGCGGTGATGTTCTGCGTCTCGTCGATCTCGAAGCTCAGCCCCGCCTTCGGCAGGAAAACATCGAAGCTGGCCTCCACGTCCACGGAGCTGTCGACCAGCGAGAAGGTGGAGAAGTCGAAATTTCGAGTGTCGCTCTCCAAGCTGACAGTATCGTGCTGGTAGCGGATGCCGCCGATCACGGTGAAGGGGCCGAAGACGTTGTAGCTGAGATCGGCGTAGAGGGCGTAGCTCTCGGTCTTCGAGACGCTGGTGCCGTCCTGGAAGATCGACAGCTCCCCGCTGGGATCGCCGAAGAAGGCGCCGAAATCGGCCAGGATGTTGGTGTCGCTGTTCTGTTTGAACCGGCCGTAGAAGGCGCCGATGATGCCCGAGACGCCTGAGCCGCCCAGATCATCGAGGGCGAGGACGAACTCCTGGGTGATGTCGCGACCGTCCCGTAGATCGTTGCGCTGGAAAGTCGTCGAGCCGGGTACGCTCGAGATCGTGAGATCCGTGTCGATGAAGGCCGAGATGGAGCGCAGCGCCAGACCGTCGGCCAGCTCATAGGTCACGTCGCCGACGTAGTTGTTGACCTCGATCTCGCGCTCCTCCGAACCGAGGCCGGCTTCTGTGAACACCCGGTCGAAGAAGGGTTCGCTGACGAGCGGGTTCGCCGTGTCGTCGAAAGCGTGGTTGAAGGTGAAGAGGGCGCTGAGTTCGGGGATCGCCTTCGGCTCGATCAGGAGCTTGGCCCGGAGATTGCGGTATTCGTCCTGGATGAAGGACTCGTTCAGCGGATCGGTGACGACGATGTCCTTCTCATCGGTTTGAACATCGCCGCTGATCCGAAAGGCTACCTGGTCCTCCACGATGGGTCCCGAGACCATGAAGGAGCCGCCGACGGCGCTGGGTGTGCCGAAGCCGAAGCGGGCGGCCGTCTCCCAGAAGAAGGTCGGGTCTTTGGACTCGAGCACCACCGCCCCCGCCAGCGCCGCGCGCCCGTAGAGCCCCGATTGGGGGCCACGCAGGACCTCGACCTGTTCGAGATCCCACGTGCTCCGGGCGCCGCGGCGCAGACCTTCCGAGTTCTGCGTGGCGCCGTCGATGATCAGCGAGATCGCATTGGCCGGGTTGGCGATGCTGGCGATCCCGTCCCCGCCGAGGCCGCGGATCTGAAAGCTGTCGTTGCCGCCGTCGGTGTTGAGGCGGCGCACGTTGCCGAGCGTGTTGAAGCCGTCGAACGTGTCGGTGATGACGAAGTCCTGGATCTGCTCGGAGGTGACGATCCCGACGCTGGTCGGCGTGTCGAGGAAGGAGCGTTCGACCTTGATGCCCTGGACGAGGAGCTGATCCAGCAGAATCGGGCCACCGTCTGCGCTGTCGCTGTTGGCGGGGCGCAGGGTGGCACCTTCCGCGCCGATAAGTTCCACCGCGAGATCGGTGCCCGCCGTCATCATCGTGAGCGCCTCGGAGAGGGTCAGGGTGCCCAGGACGGCGGTGCTCAGCTGGCCGGCGACCAGATCGTTGGCGGCGCTGACCTGCCAGCCGGTCTCGGCCGCGAGCTCTGCAATCGCTGCGTCTAAGGCCTGGGCAGGCACATCGACGGGTCGCGCTTCTTGGGCTGAGGCGTTGCCGGCGGCGAGGGTCCAGAAAAGGCACCCCAGCGCACATCCACGCGTCGCGGTGCCCCGTTTTCCGATCGGTTGCATGCTGTCCCCCTGTCCCGGCGCAGATTTTTTGCGGCTCTGCATCGGAAACGCTGGGGCTCGCCGGATTTTTAGGGGCAGCGCGGAAAAAAGCTTAGCGCGTTGCGAGAACGAGCGTGGCGAGGGGCGGGGCCGCGATGACAGAGCCCTGGCGCGCGGCCGCCAGGATCCTGAGCGCGGAGAGAGGGCGGGTAAGATCGAACCCGCCCGTGACGGTGGCAGCGGCCAGCTCTTCGTCGAGCACAAACACCGGGCCAGCAAGGCGACGATCCAAGATCGCCGCGACCTCCGCAAAGCTCATGCCTTCGGCCACGAGCCGGTCGCTGCGCCAGGAGGCGACGGCGTCGAGGCGGATCGGGTGGCGCGAGACTGCACCGTCCTCGCTCGCCCGGATCTGCTCACCGGCGGAGAGGCGCCAGCTCTGCGCACCGATCCGGACGGCCACACTGCCCTCAAGCACGGTGACGACGGTGGATGCCCCGTGGATGGCGACCTCAAAGGCGGTGCCGAGGGCTTCGGCCTCAAGGGCGCCGGCTTTCACGATGAAGGGGCGCGTATCGCGCGCAACGGTGAAAAAGGCGGCGCCGTCGAGGAGGGTGACCGCCCGCATCGCACCCTCCGTGTCGTCTGCCAGCGCCGAGGTCGCGTCGAGATGCGCGCGATCTCCTGAGGCGAGCGCGATGGTCATCGGGGCAAGATCGGTCGCGACATCGGCCAGCCAATGGGTGCGCAATACCGGCGCGGCGCCAGCCCCGGTGATGATCAGAGCCAGGGCGACGACGAGCGCGGTGAGCGGCCGAGACCGGCGCGGGGGCGCGGCGGCCTCATAGGCGCGGGCGATCGTCCGGTAGGCATCCCGCGCCGCGGGACCACGGGCCAGAAACGCGTCGCGCGCGCGTCTGCGGTCGATGTCTTCGGGATGCTCTTGCAGCTTCAGGAACAGCGCCGCTGCTTCGTCGAGCAACGCATCCGTCCCTGGGGTTGGACCCCGCTCTTCCTGCCGGCCGGGACCTTTTTCTGGACCGTCTTCTGGGCCTTGCTCTGCCATCGCTCGTCGTTCCCTCGGCGCGGTCTCTCTCAACCATAAACGACCGGGGCGGGGGAAAATGTAGTGATCTTAGCGTTCGATCCGTTTGGCGACATGAACGAGGGCGGCGCGGACGAGCTGAAAGGCGCGCGAGGTCGAGACGCCGAGGCGGGCGGCGATCTCCTCATAGGTGCGCCCCTCCATGCGATGCAGGCGAAAGGCCAACAGCGAGCGCTCGGGCAGCTCCTGTAGCGCGGCAATCGCCACCGCCAGATCGTTGCGCGTGACGACGATATCCTCCGTGTTGAGCGCTGTCGTCTCTGCCGTCAGCTCCGTCGTCGAGAGCGCCCGCATGCCGATGCGCTCGCGTTTCTCCCGGCGGTGCCAGTCATGGGCGAGGTTGACGACAATGCGCCGCAGGATCGGGCGGGCTTGCTCCTCGGGGTAGGCGCGGCCCTGCCAGCGCAGCCAGCTGTCCTGAACCAGCTCTTCGGCGACGGCGGGCGAGCCTACGATCGAGCAGGCCAGAGCGATCAGATCCTGACGCTCGACCACGAAGGTCGCTGCCCCTGGATGGTCCTCACTGCCCGCCATGCCACGCTCCCGAAGACACCTGGTCTGCGATCTGGCTGGGCGCATGCGCTGGCTTGATAGCGCATCGTAACCATTTCGATTGGTGACGTAAGGGGGTTTGGCGGCGGAGGGTGCCGGAACGCCTCCGTAATGGGCTCGAACGCGCCGGGCGCTCTGCGGGTCAAGGGACGGGCGCGAGGGGCGCGAACCAGGGCAGGGCCGAGAGGGGCGGCAGGAGCCAGACCACCCATTGGTGGTTCACGAATTGGGCGACGAAGACCTGGGCGATGACGGCGAACCAACAGGCCCAGGTGAGGAGCCGCCTGACCCAAACGCCCAGTCGGATGGGCCCTCTTCTTGGTCCCGCAGAGAGCCCCTGCGCCTCCAGGGCGAGGCTTGCGCGCGCATGCAGGCGCGCGGCCATGCGGCGGAGCGCAATCAGGACCAGGACGAGATAGGCGGTCGCCAGCAGGCGATAGCGCGCGATAAAGGTCTTGATCTCCTCGGGACTGCTGTCGGCCAACCCCGGGCGCCATTCCTCCACGAAGGTCGGCAGGGCCTGAAAGACGAAGAGCGGGAGGGCGGCGATGGCGGAGAGGAGCGCGAGCCAGACATAGCGCCAGCCCGCCGCCTCGATCAGCTCGCCGACAGGGCGTCGGGCGAAAAAGGCGCTGAGCCGTCCCTCCACCGCCTGATGCGCGAGCGCCATGGGCAGCCGCGCGAGCAGAGGGAGCGCGAGGGCGACGCCAAGCATGCCGACGACGGGGCCAACCCAGGATTGCTCATAGCCTTTGTTGAAGGAGTTCTCCCAGCCGGCCCACCAGGAGACGAGCCAGAGGAGCGTGAAGGGCAGGGTGCCGGCAAAGACCGTGATCGTGGCCGCGATCCCGTTCGCCAGGTTGAGCCAGAGCCCTCCTAGGCGTCGGCCGGGGGGCCCGGTGAAACGCGCGCCGTCGGCGGACACCGGCGTCAGCCAGCCGGGCAGCGGCGCGCGGCACCCGGGCTCTCCGGCGATGAGCGCCCGCCGTGTTTCGGCCGCTTCATGGCGCATGAGCCGGAGCATCCAGCCGAGCACGAGGACCGCGCCGAGGGGATGGAGCGCCAGGAACACCGCCACCAAGCGCTGCACCCCGCCGCCAAGCATCGGCAGGAGCGCCCCGCCCAAGAGACGTGGGCGGTCCCTTGGGCGGTCGGGCGCGAGCGCTGTCGCCGCCGTCATGCGAAGATCTCCGAGAGCGCGCCCGTCTCTGCCCGGCCCGTGCGAAAGCCCATGGCGGCGGCGATGGTCGGCGCGAGGGAGACCTGATCGATGGCTTTGTCGAGCACCCGCCCCCGCGCGATCCCAGGGCCGAGGAAGAGCGCGAAGATCTCATGCGCCGAGCGGCTGTTGAAATGGTGCTGGAACGGCACGCTCATGAGCGGGTTCGCATCGCGCCCACAATCGGGGACGATGCAGAGGAGCGTGTTCCCGGCATAGGCCTCATCGGCCTCCACGGCCTCGACCACGCGCTGGATCCCGCGATCGATCTCGGCGATGGCGCGGGTGTAATGCGTGGCGTTGCCCCAGTGCACATAGTCCGGGTCCTGATAGTTGATCATCATGAGTCGAGGGCGCAGTTGGCGAAGCGCCCAGAGGGCCAGTTCCGTGAGAGCGCCATCGCCGCGAGGGTTCTTAAGCCCGCTCCCGCCCCATTGCGCGCGCCAGTCCGCCCACATGGCCTCGATCTCGGGCGCCTGGCGCGGGGGGACGCCGCGCATGCCCTTGGCCTCCAGCTCCGCCAGAGCTTTCCGATCGGCCGCGATCTGCTCGTCGGTACCGGCCCCGCCCGCCAGCGTCTCGCGAAGGGACCAGAGCTTGAAGCGGTAGAGGCTCAGCACCTCGCTGCGAAAGGCGATGCCGTGGCTGGGGTGGATGCCGTAGGCGAGAAACTCCTCCTGCAGCCGGTCCTCGCCATTCACCAGCAGGGCCTGGTGGGCGGGGATGTCGAAGGCGCGGCGGAAGTACTCGAAGAGCGTCGGCTCCGTGGGCTCGAGCCGGTCGAACTCCACACCCTCGGCAAGGTCGCGATAGGCGCGATAGCGGCCGGTGAGGATGTTGAGCGTGCCCTCGGCATGGCTCGTGTCCACCCCGTC
>JBCCLX010000227.1:0-7245 GCA_039026635.1 Pseudomonadota bacterium | reverse complement strand
TGCGGCCGGCGGGATCGCTGAGCGTCATGGTCAGGCGCACGCTGCTGGTGCCGAAGCCGGCATCGGTGGTGTCCGAGCGCTCGATGATCGCATAGCCGCGCTCCTGCGGCGGCAGCTCCGCGAAGCTCTGCGCAAGGACCTTAGGCGGCAGGAGCAGGAGCGCTGTCACCGCTACGACTGGAACGAAACGGGTCATGGATCTTCTCCTTTCGATGAAGGCTCAGGAAGGGGTGACGTCGGCCTCGCCACCGGTCGGGGCGCGCCTGCGCTGACCGATCAGGACGAGGATCGCGGGGACCAGGACGAAATTGACGATCATCGCGAGCACGATGCTGATGGCCGTCAGCAACCCGAGATCGGCATTGAGTTTGAAGCTTGAGGTTGCGAGCACCGCGAAGCCCGCCGCCAGGATGACAGTCGTCAGGAAGATTGCCTGACCGGCGGTGTCGAAGGCGTAACGAAGGGCATCATCGACGCCTTGGCGCTGACGGCGGGCGTGGTCGTACTTCGACAGGAAGTGCACCGTGAAATCGATCACGAGGCCCACGGCCACCGCGCCAACCGCCGCGATCGAGAAGCCGACCGTGCCCACCAGGAGCGCCCAGACGCCAAAGGCGGCCAGGATCGGCAATGCATTAGCCAGGAGGCTGAGCGCCCCGACCGTCACTGACCGAAAGGCCAGCGTCAGGATCACGAGGATTGCGACGACGAGGTAGATCGCGCCCTCGAACACCGCCTCGATGTTCCGCTCCGCCACGAAGGCGAAGAGTTTCTTGGATCCTGTGACCTCAAGGGCGTAACCGCCGCCGTTCTCCGCAAACCAAGCTTCGGCATCAGCGATGAAGGCACGGGTCTCGGTGGTCGAGATGTCCTTCATCGTCGCCGTGATGCGGGTGGACTGCCGGTCGATGTCCACCCGATTGTTGAGGTCGAGGCCGTAGGGAAGGCTGAGTTCGTAGACGAGGAGGTATTGGCTCGCGAGCGCCTGGTCCTCCGGCAAGCGATAGAAGGCCGGATCATCGCCGTTCAGGTTGCGATTGAGGCGCTTCAGAATGTCGGAGAGCGAGAAGACATGCGCGACCTGATCGTCCTGCACACGCAGCCAGTCGGTGAAGTCTTCGAGGACGCGCAGGAAATCGGGATCGACCACCTCGCCCGGCGCACCGGTATCGACGACGAACTCGATGGTGTCCGAGCCGAAGTACGGGTCGCTGGCATCGATCGCCTGGCGAAACTCCAGGCTCTTGTCGAAATACTGCGACCACTGGTCGTTGATCTCGATGGTTGGGATCGCCGCGACTGCGGCACCACCCGCCACCACTGTCGCAGCGAGCGCCATGCGGGGTCCTCGGATGATGCCGTCACCGAAGCGCTCGAACCGTCCCCGAACGTCCTCGCCTTCCCCGCGCGGCCTATAGCGCAGCGGCAGGATCGCGAACATCGCTGGCAGAAAGGTGATGGAGAGCAGCCAGGCCGCACCGATCCCGGCCGCCGTCATGTTGCCGAGATGGTGGAACGGCGGGCTGTCGGAGAAGTTGAGCATCAGAAATCCGATGACCGTGGTGATGGAGGTGATGGCAATCGGCAGGAAGTTCAGACCCATCGCATAGACGATGGCCTCGCGCTTATCGGCACCCTGGCGCATCTTGCCCCGCACGCCGGCGATGACATGGATCGCGTCCGCCACGGCGATGGTCAGAATGATGATCGGTGCCGAAAGGGAGATCGGCGTCAGGAGAACGCCCGTGAGGCCGCCCACACCCATCCCCACCATGGTCGACAGCAGGATCAGGATGAGGCTGGACAGGACGCCCGTGATCGAGCGGAGCGCGATCAGCATGACGAGGAGGATCAGCCCGTAGAGCGCCGGGATGAGGGTTGCACTGTCTCGTAGACCGGCCTCTTCGAAGGCGGCACTCAGCGAGGCGACACCTGAGATATGGATCGTATGGCCGGGGAAATCGGCCTCGACCTGATCGCGGATCTCGCGCGCGATCCGCTTCACCTCGGAGGCGATGTTGGGGATGTCGCCAGGCAGCTGGACGGTCGCGCTGATCAGCGTCGCATCGGCGTCGCGCGAGACAACGAAGCCGTTGAGCAGCGGCTCCGCCATCGCCGTCTCACGAAGCCCCTCGATTGTGGCTGCGTCGAGCGCGCTGGGGTCGAACACGAGGTCTTCGACGATCAAATCATCGCCGTCGCCGCGGGTGTTCTGAAAGTTTGTCAGGCTGTCGACGCGGCTCACGTAGGGCAGGTTCACCCAGGCCGCCTCCGTGAGCGCATGAACCGCGCTCAGCGTGTCCTTGGTAAACACCGCGCCGTCCTCGGGGATGACGACAAAGACCGTGTTATCCGGGCGACCAAAGGTTGCCTGCGCCTTTTCGTTGGCGATGAAATCTGGGTTGTCGTCGCCGAAGAACACCCGGTAGTCGCCGGCGAATTGCAGCGTCGACGCCCCATAGCCAAGGCCGAGGCAGACCGCGATCGACAGCGGTACGACAAGCCATCTGAACCTGATCGAGATCGCTGCCACCGCACGTCCGACGTGCTCCCATCGCCCTGCCCCGGTCATGTCATCCCTCCTAGAAATGAACAGTACGGTATCGTCCATATCTCAGAGATAAACGATGCAGCAAGGGGGGCTAGTCAAAAAAATGGACGATCCCGTATCATGGGGCCGGGGATCAAAAGGAGCGGCGATGACCGAGCAGATACGCAAGCCAGGCAGCCCACCGGATCGGATCGTGAAGGCAGCGCGCCGCCTCTACTTCTCGCAGCCGGTCAGCACCGTCTCCACCGATATGCTGGCGCGCGAGGCCTCGGTCTCGAAGACGACGCTCTACAAGTACTTCCCTGACATGGCCGGCGTTTTGCGGGCTGTCGTAGAGGGCGAAGCGGAACGCTTCGAGACAGGTGTCCCAACCACAGTCGATAGCCCCGAAAGCCTGCGCGACACGTTGGTGCAGTATGGCGAAAAGCTGCTTGGGTTCCTGAATGAGGCTGAGATCATTCAGTTCGCGCGCGTCATGCGTGAAGAGGCGCGCACCCATCCCGATGTGGCGCGGACATTCTACGATGCGGCCTACGGTCGAACGCATCTGAGGATCGCAGCGTTCATCGAGGAAGGGCTTGCCAGAGGCTACCTGCGATCAATGCTCAATAGTGACGAGTTGGCCGAACAACTCATCGGCATGTGGGAGTCACTCCGCTACGTGCAGGCACAACTGGCCCTCACCGACCGGCCGTATGCCGATCCGAGAGCCTGGTCCGAGAAATGCGTGGCGACTCTGCTGGGAACGGCATCGGAAATCAGCACTTAGACCATCATCTCGGATGGGACGAAGGACCGCCCGAGTAGAGGAACCAAAGCTTCATTCGATAGTGAAGTCTATGTTCTGCAATGAGCTACGCTGACCTTTTTCAGCGGTCGAATGCGCATCAGACGGATCTCCCTTACTTGGACGACTCGCCAATGAGGGCTTCGGCCAGTTGTTGGCCAAAGCGGGCGGCGGCCACGGACAAGGTGCGGCCCTTCAGTTGAGCGACGTGCAGGGACCCGTCTGGCAGGCGGGGGGTGACAAGGGGGATGCTCGCGATGCCTGCGCTCATCAGCTCCGGCGGTACACCGATCCTGAGCTCAAAGGCGATCGCTTGTGTCTGGGAGACGAAGTTGCGCAGCAGCACATAGCTGTCGGCCTCGATCGAGGGGGTGAGGCGGACCGAGAGCCGATCAGCATAGCGGTCAAGAATGCGACGCATCGAATAGGCATGGGTCGGCAGCGCCAGCGGATAGGCCAGACAGTCGAGGAACGACAGGCGCTCAGCGCCCGCAAGCGGGTGATCGGCAGAAAGCAGCACATGGATCGGCTGGGCCACCGATAGGAGCGTGAGGGACTCCGCCCGCCGCGGCGGCTCGAAGACAAGCGCGAGATCGGCGTCAAAGTCCCGCAGCGCTGTCTCCGCCGCTTCCCCATCCATCACCTGCACACGGAAGGTCACGTCCGGAAAGGCGGCCTGGTAGGACGCGATCTGGTTCGGCATGAAGAAGGGCAACAGCGCCTGGCTGCAGGCGATGGAGACATGGCCGCGCCGCAGCCCCGTGAGATCCGCGATCCGCGACTTGAACTGCTCGACCTCCGCCAGCTGACCGCGGATCAACTGGATCAACAATTCGCCCGCCGCACTGAGCCGCACGCCTTGGTTGAGGCGCTCGAACACGGGGACGCCAAGCTCCTCCTCCAGCGCGAGGATCCGGCGGTTGAGCGCAGATGGTGTGATCGCGAGATGCTCGGCGGCCTGGCGGATCGAGCCCCTGCGCGCGACGGCATCGACATAGCGATAGAGCTGCAGGTTTCGCATCGCCGCCCTCCCCAGGCAGATGTTCCTTGGTGATGAGTTTTTCGTCATTGATTTGCACAAATTTAGCAGCAGACCTCAACAGCACGCTTGCCTAGCGTCCATTCGATGACCTTTGGGCAGGCGGAAACCGGATGCTGACCAGCACGCTGAGCGCCCAGGAACAGAGCATCGCCGACAGGATCGACGAGGCTGCCTGGATCGAGCTCGCCACGACGCTGATCCGCTGCGGCCAGCCCGAGGCGGGCAATGCGCTCGATCCCGATCAGCCCTCGGGCAAGGAGGAAGCGATCGCCCATATGGTCGCGGGGCGGCTGATGGGCATGGGCTTCACGGTCACGATGCCCGAGCGCACGCGCGGCCGGCCGAATGTCATCGGCCGCATCAAGGGCGCCGCACCGGGGCCAAGCCTCATGATCAACGACCATCTCGACACCTACCCGGTCGTCGAGCCCGAAAAGTGGGACAAGACCGGCGGCGCCCCCTATGACGCCACGCGCCACGGCGATCTGCTCTATGCCCGCGGAACCTCGGACACGCGGGGGAACATGGCGAGCGCGCTGCTGGCGCTGGAAGCGGTGCTCGCTGCGCGACCATCGCTCAAGGGTGAGCTTATCGCGTGTTTTACGGTCGATGAGGAGCGGGATGGGACCGATGGCTCCATCTTCGTCACGCAAGCGCTGGGCCTGAAGCCCGACTATTCGATCACCGCCGAGCCGACCGCTTGGGGCGGGCCATCAGGCCCCTGGGGCATGGCAATCTCAACCGCAAACTCGGGCCACTGTCTCGTCGAGATCCTGCTGACGGGTACCAAGGGGCATATCTGGAGGCCCGACATCATCGCAAACCCGATCCTAGAGGCCGGGCGGATGATGGGCGATCTGGAGACCATGGTCTTCACCCACACGCCGACCGAGTTCATGGGGCACACACCGCCCATCGCCTCGATCGTGCGCATTCGGGGAGGGCTAGAGGGCGAGATGCAGTTCTCGCCCGACACCTGCACGATCACCATGGCCGTTGTCGGCATCGTACCGGGCATGACGATGGAGGGCATTCTCGAGGATGTCCGCACGGTCGCCGCCAAGACCCTGGCCGGGCGCAACGACCTGACGGCCGAGGTGCGCCAGGTCCCAGGCTCGCTGTTTGTCGAGGGGACCGAGAATGTGCCCGCCGATCAGGAGCCGGTCGTCACGCTATCGGCGGTCTATCAAGCCTTCCGAGGCGAGGCGCCGAAGCTCAACCGCAAGAACGCCTTCAACGACACCATCCGCTTTCGCGAGGCCGGCATCAACGCCGTGACCTTCGGGCCGGGAGAGGACGGCTGGGCAGCCGACAACGAGTGGATCGCGATCCCAAAGGCGGTAGAGGCCGCCAAGATCTATGCCGTCACCATCCTGCGGCTGCTCGGTACGGGATCGTGACGGGATGGCTGCTGCGCTGGATCGAGCACCAGGCATGCCGGAAGCCGGGACCTCTCGAAGGGCTGGCGGATACATGAACGAGAGCGCGATCGATCTGTCCATCGGCGCGCTCCGCTCTGCTTACGCCAGCGGCGCACTGCGCCCCTCCGACGTCATGGCAAGCGCGCTGCAACGGCTCGCGCGGCCAGACCAGGAGGCCGTCTGGATCTCCACGGTCGATCCCGACCGCGCCATGGCGGCGGCGCAGGCCCTCGATGCGCGTGTCGGAGAGATCGAGGCGCTGCCGCTCTTCGGCACGGTTTTCTCGGTCAAGGACAACATCGACGTCGCAGGCTTTGAGACGACGGCCGCCTGCCCGGCCTTCGCCTATCGGCCGGACCGGTCGGCGACGGTGATCGCGCGGGCGGAGGCGGCGGGCGCGCTCTGCCTTGGCAAGACCAATCTCGACCAGTTTGCCACCGGGCTCGTCGGCCTGCGCTCGCCCCATGGCGCGCCGCGCAACCCCCATAACGCTCGCTACATCCCCGGAGGCTCGTCCTCTGGCGCGGCGGTATCGGTGGCGACCGGCGCAGTCAGCTTCGCCTTCGGGACCGATACGGGCGGCTCGGGGCGGGTGCCGGCGAGCTACAACGGCATCGTCGGGCTGAAGCCGGCGCCGGGCGACTGGAGCCGGAGCGGGCTGGTCTATGCCTGCCGGAGCTTCGATACCGCGACCGTTTTTGCGCGCAACCTCGACGACGCTCTCGCCGTCGATGCGGTGGTGCGCGGCGCGGACGAGACCGACGCCTTCAGTCGGGCGATCATACGGGCGCCTGCCGCCTCGCCGCGGGTCGCGATCGTGCCGCCGGACCGGGCCGAGACCTTCGGGGATACGGTGGTTCAGGCGCTCTACGCCGCGGCCCACGCCCGAGCGACACGCGTCTTCCCCACGCTGACCCCGGCCGACATCGAGCCCTTTCTCGCAATCAACGAGCTGATGTTCTTCGGCCCCTTCCTCAGTGAGCGCGATGTCTCGGTCGGTGCTTTCATCGATGCGCATAGCGAGGCCTGCCACCCCGTGGTGCGCGACCTGATCGTCAAAAGCCGCCGCTTCTCCGCCGCAGACGCCTACCGCGCAGCCTATGCCGTCGAGGAGGCTCGGCGCGCAACTGCGGGCTTCTTTGAGGCCCATGACGTGCTGGTGACGCCAACGGTCGGGGCCTTGGCGACGCTGGCCATGTGCGAGGCCGATCCGTTGGGGCCGAACTTCCGGAACGGGTACTACACGAACTTCGCCAATCCGCTGGGACTGGCCGCGCTGTCCATCCCGGCAGGCAGAGCACCGGACGGCGTGCCCTGGGGCATTACGCTCTATGCGCTGCCCGAGCGCGCCGCGACACTGGCACGCGCGGCGGCGGTTTTCATGGAAGGCGCGCAGGCATGACGTGTGTCTTTCCCTTGAGTTTCATGCTGCACTGCCGCGACG
>JBCCLX010000226.1:0-7248 GCA_039026635.1 Pseudomonadota bacterium | reverse complement strand
GGCGGCAATGCGCTAGACCGGCCGCTTTCTGAGGCGGATACGCTGGTCTTCGGCGGTGGTGCGATCGGGCTAGGCGCTGCGCTGGTGCTGCGCGCACAAGGCGCCCGAAGCATCGTCGTGGCCGAGACAAGCCCCGAGCGCCGCGCTGTGCTCGACGGCCTCGATTTCCGCACCATCGATCCGCGCGAGGAGGCCTTGCCGCCCGTGCATCTGGTCATCGATGGTGTGGGGATCGAGCCGACCCGTGCCGCAGCCTCCGCCGCCGCCCGCCCTGGCGGCGTGATCATGCATATCGGCCTCGGCTCCTCGACCGGTGGGCTCGATATCCGGCGCATGACGCTGCAGGAGATCACCTTCATCGGCACCTACACCTACACCGCCGAGGATTTCCGCCAGACAGCGCAGGCCATTTTCGACGGCCGCCTCGGCGCGCTCGACTGGCCCGAGATCCGTCCCCTGGCCGAGGGCGCCCGCGCCTTCGACGACATCGCGGCCGGCACGCTCGCCGCGCCCAAAATCATCCTCACCCCCCAATAAAGGAGAGCCAAGATGGCCGAACATCCGCATCTCCTCGTCCACGATAAGGCCGACAATGTCGGCGTCGTCGTGGTCGAGGGCCTGAAAGCGGGCACCGAGATGCTCTGTGTCGTGACGGAAGACAACTCGGACTTCCGCCTCACCGCCAAGAACGACATTCCGATCGGCCACAAAGTCGCGCTCAAGGACTTCGTGGCGGGCGACACGGCGATCAAATACGGCGAGGACATCGGCAAGTTCGTCGGCTCCGCCGAAACGGGCGGCCATGTCCATACCCACAACCTCAAAACCAAGCGGTGGTGACCCATGCCTTATGATGCAACCAACCGGACGGTGATGGCCTGGCGGCGTGAGAACGGCCGCGTGGGCGTGCGCAACCACGTCCTGATCCTGCCTGTCGACGATATCTCGAATGCCGCTTGCGAGTCGGTGGCCAACAACATCAAGGGCACCATGGCGATCCCGCACGCCTATGGGCGCCTGCAGTTCGGCGAGGATCTGGAGCTTCATTTCCGCACGATCATCGGCACGGGCGCGAACCCGAACGTCGCCGCCGTGGTGGTGATCGGCATCGAGCCCGGTTGGACCAAACGCGTGGCCGACGGCATTCGCGAGACGGGCAAGCCGGTCGCCGAGTTCTCGATCGAGCAGAACGGCGATATCGCGACGGTGGCGGCCGCCTCCTGGAAGGCGAAGGAATTCGTCCACTGGGCGTCTGAGCTGCAGAAAGAGCCCTGCCCGGTGAGCGAGCTTTGGGTCTCGACAAAATGCGGTGAGAGCGACACGACCACCGGCCTCTCGTCCTGCCCGACCGTCGGCAACATGTACGATAAGCTGATCCCGCAGGGGCTGACCGGCGTTTTTGGTGAGACCTCGGAGATCACCGGGGCCGAGCACATCTGCGAGAAGCGCGGGGCGACGCCCGAGGCCTCCGAGAAGTTCATGAAGCTCTTCAAGGCCTATTCCGAAGACGTCATCTTCGCGCATCAGACCGATGATCTCTCGGACAGCCAGCCGACCAAGGGCAACATCGAGGGCGGGCTCTCGACCATCGAGGAGAAGGCGCTGGGCAACCTCGAGAAGATCGGGCGGAGCTGCACCTATATCGATGCGCTGGAGCCCGCCGAGGCGCCGGCCAAGGGCCCGGGTCTCTACTTTATGGACACCTCCTCGGCCGCGGCGGAATGTGTGACGCTCATGGCCGCGGCGGGCTATGTGATCCACACCTTCCCGACGGGGCAGGGCAATGTGGTCGGCAACCCGATCGTCCCGGTCATCAAGATCTCGGGCAACCCGCGGACGCTGCGCACGATGTCGGAGCATATCGATGTGGACGTCACCGGCGTGCTCAGCCGCGAGATGACCATCGACCAGGCGGGCGACGCGCTGATCGAGATGATTGAGCGCACGGCTAATGGGCGCATGACCGCGGCCGAGGCGCTGGGTCACCGCGAGTTCTCGATGACGAAGCTCTACCGCAGCGCCTGAGGCACGCAGGGAACCCGGGATGGGGCTGGTTGGATCAGCGCGTCTGATCCGATGCTTCCCTTCCCGCCATCCCCCGGCTCGACCGGGGGATCCATCGCCTCCGCAGACACATGAGTTGCCCAGTCGAGTCGGGCCAGGACGATCCCCAGGGCCTGGTTGGCGCGTTCGGAGGCGGTCCTAACGTCCCGCCGCTTCGATCTCAGCCAGTAAATGGGCGGGGATCGTCACACCGTCGGCTGTGGCACAGGCGGCGCGTGCCTCCAGCCGTCGTCCGCCGGGCAGGCGCGCGCCGGACTGGCCTTCGATTTCGCCGAGCAGCGCTTCGAGCCGCGTCGCGAAGCCTGCACCGGCACTGCGTGTCGGATCGAGTGCCAGGATGAATTGGCCGACGCCTGGCGGCGGCCCCTCAGCCTCGAAGAACGAGCTGGCTTCATGGCTCTGCTGCGCGCCCGTAACCGTGGCGGCGAGCACCTCGACGATGAGCGCGAGGGCCGCGCCTTTCGCGTCGCCGGCTGGGAGCATCATGCCGGCCAGGGCTGCATCGGGATCGGTGGTCGGTTGGCCGTCTCTATCCAACGCCCAGCCCTCGGGGATCGCCTCGCCCTTCTTCTTGGCCGCCATCACCTTGCCGCGGGCAACCTTGGACAGGGAGAGATCGATCACAAGCGGCGGTGCCTCGGCCCGCGGCGCGGCGAAGGCGATGGGATTGGTGCCGAAGAGCGCGCGATTGCCGCCCCAGGGCGCCATCGCCTGCGGCGTGTTGGCCAGCATCAGCGCCACCAACCCCCGGTCGGCCAGCCGCTCCACATGGGCGCCGAGCTGACCACAATGGTGCGATCGGGTGACCGCGGCGCCGGCCAGCCCGGTTTCTGAGACGGTCTGCGTCAGCGCCTCGATGGCGGCATCGATGGCCGGAAACGCAAAACCATGCCCGGCATCGACACGCAGGAAGGCCGGCCCTGTGGCCTCGACAACCGGGACCGCGCCGCCGGCAACCTTCCCGGATCGGGCCTGAGCGCAATAGGCGGCGACGCGCGCGAAACCGTGACCCTTTTGCCCGTCCACTTCCGCCGCCACCAGAGCACGGGCGACGGAGGCCGCATTGGCCGCTGAAACCCGATTGGCCACAAGCGTTTGGGCCACCAGCGCTTCGGCCGCGTCGATACTGAAGGTCTGGTCCATAGGGGCTCCCAATGTCAGGCAGTAGGCGCCAGCGCGCTGCCGAGCGCGGGGCCATAGGCGAAGAGAGCAGGTGTGCCGCCGGTATGCAGGAAGAGCACCACGCGCCCCGGCCCCTCGGCCCGCGCGATATCGATGGCGCCCGCCATGGCTTTCCCCGAATAGACGGGGTCGAGCAGCATCGCCTCCATCCGCGCTGCGAGCCCGATGGCCTCCTCGGTCGGCGGGTTGGCAACGCCATAGCCCGGCGCCAGGAACCGATCGTCGACCACCACATCCGCGGCCCGTACAGGGTTCTCGATGCCCAGCAGCGCCGCGATCTCCTCGCAACGCGCCTCGATCCGGGGTTTCTGCAGCCCCGCTCCCCGGCGCACGCAAATCCCGGTCACGGGGAACTGCGCCCCGAGCGCGCGCAGCCCGAACAGAAACCCCGCATGGGTCGCGCCGCTGCCGGAAGGGACGACGGCGTGGTCGATGGTCAGGCCAAGCGCCGCGGCCTGCGCCACGACCTCCCGCGCCGCATCGATATAGCCGAGGGCGCCGAGCGGTGGATGCCCAGGGGCGAGGTGGATGACATAGGGCTTGGCGCCCTGGCGCCGCAGATCCTCTGCAATGGCTTCCAAATTGGCATCCGCCCCCGCCTCATCCTCCCCGCGGGGATAGGCGTGGAGATGGGCGCCGAGCAGTCGTTCGATGAGGACATTGCCCGATTGGCGATAGAGCGGATCGTCTTTGGCAACCCGGTCCTCCTGCTGGATATGGCAGGCGAGGCCGAGGCGTGCGGCGAAGGCAGCGGCGAGCCGACAGTAATTCGACTGTACCGCACCCGTGATCAGCACCGTATCCGCGCCCTCGGCCTCTGCCGCGCCGAAGTAATAGGCCAGCTGGCGGACTTTGTTACCCCCGAAGGCGAGGTCGTTGAGATCGTCGCGCTTTGCCCAGAGCGCTGCGCCCCCTGCCGCTGTCCCGAGCCGCTCCAGCCGCTCGAGTGGGGTCGGCACGCGCCCCATCACGATGCGGGGCAGGTCATCGAGGCATCCGAGCGTCATGGATCGGCTCCTTGGGCAGCGAAGAGCAGCCCATGGGCCGCGTTGGCGAGGAGGCCCACGGCCGTGGCCGCGAGAAACAGGATGACGAGGCGGCGAAAGAGGCGCTCGCCGATGCGCTGGGCGGCGAGCTGTCCGAGGACAAGCC
Organism: Pseudomonadota bacterium; assembly: GCA_039026635.1. Classification (GTDB taxonomy): domain Bacteria; phylum Pseudomonadota; class Alphaproteobacteria; order Rhodobacterales; family Rhodobacteraceae; genus Thermohalobaculum. The sequence goes on along the minus strand of JBCCLX010000226.1, from coordinate 2,850 downwards.
CGCCAAGCGTCGTCGGCACCAGCGCCGCGGCTTGGCCGAGCGTCGTCCAGGCGAGATCGGTTGCCAGCGCCTGGCCCGCGAAGATCACCGGCCAGACGAGGATGAAGAAGGCGACCATCGTCGACCGGGTGACAGCCTTTGGAAAGCCGCGCCCGGTCATGCGGGCGGCGGCAGTGGGTCCCGGCATGGCGAGCGCGCCGCCGAAGAGACCGCCGAGCCCGCCTGCGATGAGATCGCCCTGCTGCGCCTTTGCCGAAGGGTCAGTTAGGGTGGCCATGCCGGGCGCGCTCTCCTCATCCGGCGCAGTCGCGACGGCCATCCGCGCCGTGCTGACCCCGATCACCAGCCCGGCCAGCAGCTTCAGCACCGTCGTGTTGGCCAGAGCCAGAAGCGCGAGCCCTGCGGGCAGGCCGAGGGCGGCGCCGATGGCAAGGCGGCGCAGCATCGTCCGATCCGCCCCGCGCGCCAACTTGGGCGCGAGCACGAGGGCGATCAGCCAGCTCATCAGCGTCGAGATCACGACCGCCGCGGGATCATCCATCATCACGAGGATCACAGGACCGGCGAGCATGCCGAAGCCCACGCCCGTGACCGTCTGGAAAAAGGCCGCGAGGGCGACGGCGGCATGGAGCAGGATCGTGGCGGTTTCCACCATGGCTGCCCTGTCCCGCCCCTCTTGCCCTGCCGCGGCGCAGGCAGAGCCCATGGCCCGCCTGCCCGCCTTCGTCAGCCAGTCATCGCTCTCGCTTGATGCGCCGACGCGCCCTGCCTTGGCAAGACACGCCCGATCACCCGCGCCTTGACGGCCATCAACGCGGCTGCCGCGCCCTGGGCCTTAGATCAGCGCCAATCGCGACCCCCGAAGCGCCGGCGATGGCGCCTGTCTGGGGTCACCGCCGCCGCTCGTGGACAGAGCCGCAAGGACGCGGACGCTAGGACAGGGACGCGAGGGATGCGTGCCCCGCTATCGATAATGCCACGCCGCAGAGGAGACCCCGATGGACCCAAGCGCCCCCACCGCCAGAAGCCGCTTCAAGACCATCTTTACGGTGCTCGACAGCGATCCTCGCGCGCGGGCGAGGCTCGATGCGGCGATCGCTTTCGCGCAGGCTCAAGACGCGCATCTCACGGTTCTCTGTCTCGGCTATGAGCCGAATGTCCCGCCCTTCGCCTTTGGCGAGGCGGCTGGGCTCACGATGGTCGATGTGATGCAGCGCTCTCGCGGCGAGGCCGAAGCGCGCGGCGCCGAGGCCGCGGCAGCCATCGAGAAAGCTGGCATTCGTGGCGATGCGATCCCGCGCACGACGATCTTTCGCGAGACCGAGCACGTGGTCGCCGATTTCGCGCGCTTTGCGGATGTGGCGGTCGTCAGTGCTCCCTTCGGCGCGGATGTGCCGGCGATTGCCTCCGAAATACTCGACGGGATCCTCTATGAGAGCGATGTGCCCGCGCTCGTTCTGCCGGCACCCAACCCACAGGCGCCCGATACCACGCGCATCCTGATCGGCTGGGATGGGGGGCGTCAGGCACTGCGGGCGGTGCGCGCCGCCCTGCCGCTCCTCACTGCGGCCGAGGGGGTGGAGATCTGTATGTTCGCCCCGCGAGGCGAAGCGCCGGGCGAGCGGTTGGCCACCCTGCTCTCCCGCCATGGCGTCTCGGTCGAGATCGCGACGCTGCCCGAGCCGCAGGACAGTGTTGCCACCGCCATGGCCCGGCGCGCACAGGAGCAAGGGGCGGGGCTCGTGGTGATGGGCGCCTACGGCCATTCGCGCTTTCGAGAAAGCCTGATCGGCGGCGCCACCCGCGAGACGCTCCACGAGCTGAGCCTGCCCGTCCTGATGGCGCACTGACCACGACACCTGCAGACGCCCCGCCCGCGCAACGTTAGAAGAACGCGCCGCCCGCGCGAGACTTTAGAAGAACGCGCCGCCCTCGCGCGATGCCTGCCACGTCCCGGCCTTGAGCCGGGACCGCCTTCTCCTCATTCGCCGGGGTTGGGCTCTGCCTTGCGCCCCGCTATGAGCGCTTTCACCCGCTCGCGCGCGCTCTGAAAGAAGACATAGAGGGCGGGGATCGCGAAGATGCCCACAAGCGTGGCCAACAGCATGCCCCCGAAGACCGAGGTGCCCACGGTCGTTCGCGTGATTTGAGCAGCCCCCGTGGCAAAGACCAGGGGCAGGATGCCGGCGACGAAGCTGAGCCCCGTCATCATCACGGCGCGGAACCGGGTGCGACCCGCCTCGATGGCGGCGTCGACGATTTCCGCCCCTTCTTCGCGCCGTTGTTTCGCGAACTCGACGATCAGGATCGCGTTCTTGGCCACCAGTGCGATCAGGATCACGAGCCCGATCTGGCCGTAGAGATCGAAGGAAAGCCCGGCCACGAGCAGCGCCCCGAGCGCGCCTGCCACCCCGAAGGCCACCGACATGAGCACCGGCACCGGGATCGTCCAGCTCTCATAGAGACCGACGAGGAACAGATAGGCGAAGAGGAGCGAGAACATCAGGATCGCCGTCGTCTGCCCCGCCGCGGCCTTCTCCTGGAGCGCCGTGCCCGTCCATTCATAGCCGTACCCTGGCGGCAGCGTGCCCTCGGAGATCTCCTCCATGGCGGCGAGCGCCGTTCCCGTCGCCACACCCGCCGCCGGCTCGCCCGTGACCGTGACCGAGCGGTAATTGTTGTAGCGGATCACGGACTGGGGCCCGATGCGGTAGTCCACCGTGGCGACCGCCGTCAGCGGCACCATCGCACCATCGCGGTTGCGGACATAGATGCGGTCGAGATCCGGAACCGCGTCCCGGTCCGCCTCCGCCGCCTGCATGTTCACCTGCCAGGAGCGGCCGAAAAGGT
>JBCCLX010000225.1:0-7270 GCA_039026635.1 Pseudomonadota bacterium | reverse complement strand
TCTGGCGGTCGGCATCCACCGCCCTGCGCCCGATGTCGTCTTTCCCGGTGGAGCCAAAGCGCGCGAGGGCCGTGGCATGCAGCATGACCTCGGTGGTCACTTCGGCGCCCCAACAGCGATACCCCTTCTCGATGCGCAGCATCTCCATGGCGCGCGCCCATCGCGATCGTCACGGGCGCGGCGGCAGTCCCACTTCCGCGGGCCGAGAAGGAAGCCCAGATCCGCCTGGCGCAAAACGGTCCGCACCGTCCACGTAGCGGATCGTGGCTAGCCCATGATCGAGTGTGGCCTGCCGAGTCCGGAAGCAGGGTCAGAATTTGGATCCGACAGGAGGCCTGCAAGATCGCGACACGGGTCACGCCGGGCTGGATTGGCCTTGCGTAGCGGCGTGGGGCAGGTGGACAGGCCAGAAAAAGCCGCCCACTCTGCGCCTAAGAGCTGAGCAGATCAGCCATCGTCTGTGCGGGGAGGGGCGCGATCATGACAGAGCCGCGGGGCAAGCTTGCAGCCGTCTCCGGCAAAGATGTCTCGATCGATCCGGCCGAGCACTACGACGCCTGGGCCGAGGACTATGAAACGGACCTGCTTGAGACCTATCGTTATTGCGCACATAGCATTGCGGCCGCCGCCCTCGATGCGGCCCTGCCAGACCGGGCGGCGCGGATCATCGATATCGGGTGCGGAACCGGCTTGGTGGGGGCCGAGCTTCATGCCCTCGGTTTCAGAGAGATCGATGGCGTCGATATCTCGAACCGCATGCTCGGGAAGGCGCGCGCCCGGGGCCTCTATCGCGCGCTCTTCCTCCAAGATGCGGAGAAGGCGTCGGTACTGCCCAGCGTGGCCTATGACGCGGTCATCTCGGTTGGCAGCTTCGGGATCGGGCATCTGGGGCCCGAGGCCATGCCGCGGCTGGTCGCTCATGCCCGGCCGGGCGGTCTGATTGTCATCTTCATGAATGCCGAGCCTTTCATCGACCAAGGCTATGCCGGGCATATCGCGCGAATGGCGGCGGATGAGCTGTGGGTCGTCGAGCGTATCGAGGATCACAACTACATGGCAGCCCTCGATCGGCCCGGGAAACTGATCCTTGCTCGACGCGCAGGGGCGTGAGGCGATGCCGACGAAGGCGCAACTGGGGCAAAGTGCGCGCGCTTACGTGCAGGCGCTGACCGCGCATCTGACCGCACGCGCCGACGCCGATCCCGCGCTGCGCCCCTTCGTCGAGGCGCTCGCCCTCTGCCCGCTCCAAGTCTGCCGTACGGAGCCCCGACCGCGCCTCGACCATCCGCTGATCGCACCCCTCGACAGGGTGTCCAGCGAGATCGTTGGGGCGCAAGCGTTTGCCGGGCCCGTGCGTCAGGCGGCCGATACGATGGACTGGTTCCCCGTCTTCGCCGGCGGCGGCATCGACCCGCGTCTCGCGGACGGCATGCTGGCGGCGCAGGCTGTGGGCACCTATGGCTGCTTCGCCCATGAGACGCTGGCGGTCGGCATCTTCATCATGGCCCCGGGCGTCGCCTATCCGCTGCATACCCATGAGGCGACAGAGATCTACCTCGCCGTCGCGGGCAGCATCTCGATCCAGCATGGCATCGATGGGACGCCCTTTACCTTGCACCCCGGCGACTACTCGATCACCCCGCCGCACCGCGTGCACGCCCTTCAGACCGGCGAAGAGCCTGCCCTCGTCTGCTATGTCTGGAAGGGTGACCTGTGGTGCCGCAACTGGTGGTGGGCGCAGGACAGCCGGGGCGCCTGGACGCGCACAGCCTGGGAGCGTCCAGAGGCCGGGCCCTGGCGCCCGCTGGAGAGCGAACCCGTCGACCCGGCCATCATGGCCGAAGCCCATGGCCAGTTAGCGTGAAAGGACCGCAATGAGCGTCACGACCACCCCGCCCGGCGTTTATCAGACCTTCCTGTTCTCCGAGCTTCAGACCGACCTTGACGCCCTCTCAGCCGATATCGCGGTGCTCGGGGTGCCATTTGGGCAGCCCTATGGCATCCGAGGGGTGCATCACGATCACTCCAACGGTCCGTCGGCGATCCGCCAGGCATCGGACAGGGTCGTGCGGGCGCTCAGCCACTACGATTTCGACATCGGCGGGCCGCTCTTCATGGGGCGCGCGATCCGGATGGTGGATTGCGGGGATGTGGCCGCCGATCCCTTCGACCTGATGGGACATTTTCAGGGCACTGAGGCGGCGGTGACGAAGATCCTGAAGGCGGGCGCTCTGCCGCTTGTCCTCGGCGGTGACCATTCGATCCCGATCCCTGTCATCAAGGCTTATGGCGCCATCGCAAGCGCCGAGGAGCCGATCACGCTCATTCAGCTCGATGCGCATCTCGATTGGCGCGAGGAGGTGGGCGGTGTCACTCAAGGGCTGTCTTCGACCATTCGGCGCGCCTCGGAGATGGCGCATGTGGGGGCGATCTATCAAATCGGGCTGCGCGCCCAGGGCTCGGCGCGCCCCGCCGACTACGAGGCGGCGCTGGCCTATGGGTCGAACCTCATCACGGCAGACAGGCTCCATGAGGAGGGTGCCAAGGCGATCCTGGATCTGATCCCCGATGCTGGGTGCTACTACATCACCATCGATATGGACGGGCTCGATCCAAGCTATGCGCCCGCGGTCGCAGGACCCGCACCCGGCGGGATCACCTGGATGCAGGCCCGGGCGCTGATCCAGGGGCTGGTGCGCAAAGGGCGCGTGGTCGGCATGGATGTGGTCGAACTCACGCCAGCGGTCGATGTGAACCGGATCTCAGCGATCACTGCCGGGCGGCTTTTCGTGAACCTGATCGGGACCGCTGCGGCCGAGGGCTACTTCGACTAAGCCTTCTGGGCGGCACGCTCAGCGCGGGTTGAGCATGCTGTAGGCCCAGGCCGAGTAGTCCGAGCCCGTGCGGCACCAGCGCTCCATGGTGTCGGGTGGGGCGAGATAGTCCCAGACCGGTGCCTGCCCGTGGTCATGCGCCTTGCGGATCAGCATGCGGCGGGCGATGGAGCGATCGATGGCGGCCTGTAGCGCCTCTGCATCCCAGATCGCCGCCATCTCCTCCTGCATCGCGGCGCGAACAGCGTCATGGTCGCCGGGGATCTGTCCCAGGTCGCGCTCCTCATGGGGGTCCTCGGCAAGGTTGTAGAGCTGGGCGGGGTGCGCGGGTCCCGCCATCAGCTTCCAATCCCCGCGGCGGATCATGAAGATCGGCTGCGCGAGCCCGTCGCTCATCACCTCCGCTAGCGCCACGTCCTCGACCGGCGCGCCCCCTTTAAGCGCGCCGCTCAGATCGCGGCCGGTGATGGGCTCGACCAGCCCGCTACAGCCCTCATCGCTCGAAAGCGCGAGGAGTGTCGGCAAGAGGTCCATCAGCGTCACATTCTCCGCACGCTGTCCCGCCGCAATCCCAGGGCCCGCGAAGACCATCGGCACCCGCGCGGACCACTCGTAGAAATGGCGTTTGAACCACATGCCCCGCTCACCCAGCATCTCGCCATGGTCGCCGAGCAGGATCACCACCGTGTTCTCCGAGAGCCCCGTGCGCCGCAGGATCCGCACCAGCCGTCCAAGCTGATCGTCGATATAGGAGACCGAGCCCAGATAGGCCCGCCGCGCCTTGATGATCAGCGCCGGATCGAAGTCCTTGTTCAGGTCGTGGCGTGTCATGATGAAGTCGCTGAGCGGGTCCTGCGCCTGGCTCGGCACGCGGCCCACCGTCGGCAGCGGGATCTCATCGTCACTGTAGCGATCCCAATGCTCCTGCTGGCAGAAGTACGGATCATGCGGATGGGTGAGCGAGACGAAGAGGCAGAAGGGCCCGTTCCGCCGCCGCGCGAGGTCGAAGAGATGCTGCTCGGCCTGGTACATCGCGAGCTCGTCGAAATCGAGCTGAGGGGAGCGGTCGCAGATCCCCGAGATGCGCACCCCGCGATCGTCCGAGCGCGTCTTCACATCCCGATCTTCCAGGTTCTCGGTCCAGTAGAAGTCGCTCGGATAGATGTCCGTCGTCAGCCGATGCTCGAAGCCATGAAGCTGATCGGCGCCCACGAAATGCATCTTTCCCGATAGCGTCGTCGTATAGCCCCGCGCGCGGAGGTAATGCGCGAAAGTGGGGATCTCGGAGGAGAACTCGGAGGCATTGTCGTAAGCGCCGACCCGGGAGGCGAGCTGCCCGCTCAGCATCGACATGCGGGAGGGGCCGCAGAGCGGGTAGGAGCAATAGGCGTTGGTAAAGACCGTGCCTCGGCGCGCCAGCCGATCGATCTCAGGGGTCTTGGCCAGCGGGTGCCCATAGGCCGCCAGCACCTCTGAGGTCAGCTGATCGGCCTGTAGGATCAAGAAGTTCGGCGGCGCCATCGCGGGCTCCTTCTGAGGCGGGTCTGTGGCGAATTGAGGCGGGTGCCGACGAGGGTCAGACAACCCCTGCTTCGCGCACTTCCTCGAGCCAGCCTTGGCGCATCTCGGGCACCGAGCGGAGGAGGAGGTCGGTGTAGTCGTGGAAGGGCGGCGTCAGCACCTCGGTCGTCGTGCCCTGTTCCACCACCTCGCCCTTGAACATGACCACAAGCCTGTCCGCGAAGCTCGCGACGGTCGAGAGATCATGGCTGATGAAGACGAAGGTCACGTTCAGATCCGACTGCAGGCGCTTCAGAAGCTCAATGATTTGGGCGCCCACCACCGTGTCGAGCGCGGAGGTGACCTCGTCGCAGAGGATCACTTCCGGCTCGGCCGCGAGCGCTCGCGCGAGGTTCACCCGCTGTTTCTGTCCGCCCGAAAGCGCTTGCGGTCTGCGCCCAGCGAACTCAGGCGGCAGCTCCACCATGCGCAGCAGCTCCGCCACCCGCTCGCGCCGCTGCGCCGTCGGCATGTTGAGGTAGAACTCGAGCGGCCGTTCCAGCGCCTCGCCCACGGTCTTGAGCGGGTTGAAGGACACATCCGGCATCTGCATCACGATCTGTACGCGGCGAAGCTGATCGCGCGACCGGTCTTTCACATTGCCGGCAAGCTCCGCGCCGTCGAGCAGCACCTTGCCCGTGCTTGGCGGCAGAAGCCCCGACATCACGCGGGCGAGGGTGGACTTGCCGCTGCCGGACTCGCCGATGACCCCCACGGCCGAGCCCCGCGGGATGTCGACATTGATGTTGTGCAGGATCTTCACGGCCGGTGAGCCGTCGAGCTTCTTGCCGTAGCCCGCATCGACCGCCTGGACGCGCATGACGTTTTCCAGATCGCCCGCGCGCGAGGCGGCCTGGACACTGCGCGGGGGCGGGCGGACGGCAGCCATCAACCGCTTGGTGTACTCCTCCTGCGGGTCGTGGAGGATCTGCTCGGTCGTCCCCTCCTCGACGGTCTCGCCATGGAGGAGCACTTTGATCTTATCCGCCACCTGGGCGACGACGGCGAGATCGTGGGTCACATAGATCGCGGCTGCGCCCGAGTGTTGGAGCGTGTCCTTGAAGGCGGCCAGCACCTCTACCTGGGTCGTCACATCGAGCGCTGTCGTCGGCTCGTCGAGCACCAGCAGATCCGGCACCGCATTCATCGCCATCACCGCCATCAGGCGCTGGAGCTGCCCCCCAGAGACCTGGTGGGGATACTTGCGCACGATGTTCTCGGGGTCGGGGAGCTGCATGCGTCGGGCCAGATCGACCATCCGCTCTTCGGCCTCCGCCCGCGTGCCGATGCCATGGGCGAGCGAGACCTCGGTGATCTGATCGTCGAGCCGCAGGGACGCGTTGAACGAGGCCGCTGCGGACTGCGCGACATAGGAGATCCGGGCCCCGCGCATCTGGCGCTTTTCCTCGAGGGTCAGGTCAAGGACGCTGATCCCGTCGAAGATGACCTCGCCGCCGGAGAAACGGCAGCCGGGCTTGGCGTAGCCCATCGAAGCCACCGCGATGGTGGATTTACCCGCGCCGGATTCGCCGATGAGCGCCAGCACCTCGCCGCGCGCAAGCTCGAGCGATACGCCCTTGACGATGGGACTGTAGGGGGCACGCGTGTTGCGCCGTCCCTCGATCCGCAGATCGTTGATCTTGAGAAGCGGGCTCACCCGATCAGCTCCGACGAGATGTCCTTCTGCGACCGGCTGAGGTTCCAGTCGACGAGGAGGTTGTTGGCGAGCGTCACCGAGAAGATGCAGACCGCCGGTAGCACGGGCGCGAGCGCCACATTGAAGCCGTAGAACAGGATGTAGTTCAGCGCCGCCATGTTCTCCTTCACCATCGAGCCCCAGTCCGAGAAGGGCGGCTGCACGCCGAGGCCTAGGAAGGAGAGCGAGGAAAGAAGCAGAATCGAATAGGTGAAGCGCAGGCCGAAATCCGTCGACAGCGGGATGAAGGCATTGGGCATGATGTCGTGGCGCAGGATCCACCAGATCGACTCTCCCCGCGCGCGAGAGACCTCGACGAAATCCATCACCATGATGTTCTGCGCGAGGCTGCGGGCGATCCGGTAGACGCGCGTCGCCTCGATAAACCCGATGGTCAGCAGCAGGAGCCAGAGCGACGAGCCGAAGGCCGACACCAGGATCAGCGCCAGCATGATCGAGGGGAAGGAGACGAAGGCGTCGTTGATCCGGCTCATCACATCATCGACCGCCCCGCCCATGATCCCGGCGATAAAGCCGAGGATGATGCCGACGACGAAGGCGAAAACCGTGGCCGCAAGCGCAAGGCCGAGGGTCAGCCGCGCGCCATAAATCAAGCGGCTGAAGACGTCGCGGCCCAGATAGTCGGAGCCGAGCAGCATCCGCTCGTTCGGCGCAAAAGACTGGTCCGTCAGGATCTCGCTCTCGGGGTAGGGCGCAAGCCAGGGCGCGAAGAGGCAGACGACCGTCCAGAACAGCAGGATCGCAACGGACATCCAGCCCAGAACACCCAGATCGGGCAGGTGCCAGCGGTCAGGGGCGGCGGTGGCATCACTCATTTCGCATGCCTCAATCGGGGGTTGGCCATGATCGACACCACATCGGCAATCAGGTTGAAGAGGACGTAGGCAGCGCAGAAGAACATCGCGCAGGCCTGCACCACGGGGATATCGCGCGAGGCGACGCTGTCGACCATGAGCTTGGCGATGCCCGAGTAGGAGAAGATCGTCTCCACCACGAGCACGCCGCCGATGATGTAGGCGAGGTTCACCGCGATCACGTTGATGATCGGCGCGATGGCATTGGGCAGGGCGTGCTTGAGGATGATCGTGCGCCGCGGCACGCCCTTCAGGATCGCCATCTCGATGGCCGGTTGGCTCAGCACATTGAGCACGGCGGAGCG
>JBCCLX010000224.1:0-7288 GCA_039026635.1 Pseudomonadota bacterium | reverse complement strand
GGAGCCGCGCGCTGGAATTGCCACTGTTCCCGCTTTCGCATTCCCTCACCGAAACCACCCAGAATTCTGAAAGGCCGTTGAGGCCCCAAAGTGGCGAACCGGTCATTCGCCGTCACGCAGCGAATTGGGAAGATGGGCTCGTCCCGGTCAGGTTCTGCAGCGCCACATCTGCCAGAATTAGCACAGCCCCTTTGGCGCAACACGGCCTTCTGCAGCCCTTCGTCAAACCACAGTCTTCTGTCGCCGCGTTCTCTATTCTCACCATTGGCGGCAAGTGAAAACCGCGGCGACAAACCGATTCACACTGCGCGGGACAAGAGGCATGAGAGCCGGCGGTCTGCACTGCACAGATGCCTCAATGGATCGGAGGATCATGGAAGAGGCGGGACGCCCGAGCTGCTACACATGGGTGAAGAGCGGACTTTCGGAGGCAGTCAGGTGAGTCAGAGCAGCAGGATGGTGGAGGAGCGGTTGACCTGTGCCTTCGTGCTGGCTGCGGAGCTCTACTTTCGGCTCGCGGGCAGCGACCCGCATGGGCGTGAGGCTCGGCTCGGTCGGTTTCACGCGACACTTCATGACACGGCCCGTGACCTTCTGGCGCTTACGCACTGCGCGCGGCGTGATGTGGCGGGCATGCACTTGCGGCAGGGCGTCGCCGAGCTTCGCGAGAGCCTGCAGGACCTTGTGGAGACGGTCGAACCAACGGATGCGGAGCGGCACCGGGGCTTGGTCGCGCAGATCGTCCGGCTCGACAGAGCACTACAGGCGGACAGGCCACGATGACGCGCGTCATCGACAATGCAGACAAGGTGCGGCCGGACGATCGCATCCCGCCGATGACCCACGAGGTCGACCTCGGCGACCTGCGCGTGATCCTGCTTCCACCGGGTGAGGTCCACGTGCGTACCGCCGTTGCCTTCACGACATTCGATGTCAATATCGGCACGTCCGAGCACGATTACGCCCTCAACTCCGACAGGATGAAGACTGAACTCTTTCGCCCGGGCGAGTCGCTGATCCTCCCTCGCGGGACCGACATGCGCATCGACACGAACAACCCGCTGCCCGGCTGCATTGTCGAGGTGTCGGACGATGCCTTCGGGCGCTGGTTGGATGCGGGCGAGATCAAGGACCGGGACGGACTTAAGCCCGTCAAAGGCGCGGCGGACGCGATCATGCTGGAACTCGCCCGTACCGCCATCGGGCACATGATGCGGGCCTCGCGGTCCGGGGTGCAGGCGGACCGGCTCACGGTCGAGGCGCTCGCCCTCGGCATCATGGCGCGAGGGATCGCGCAGATCGCATCGGCGGCGGACGGTGGGGACGCGGAACCCGGCGCCTCGGAACGGCAGGCGGGCAGCCCCGCCATCGCGCGCGCCATTGACCTGCTCGAGTCGCGGCTCTGCGAGGGAGACCTTTTGATTCAGGATCTTGCGGAGGAGGCCTGCCTGTCGGCCTCACACTTCTCTTCCGTGTTCAAAGCCATGGTCGGCGAGACACCCTACGCCTTCATCCTGCGACGCCGGGCGGAGCATGCACGCGACCTTATCGTCGGCACCTCGGCCCCGCTGTCGCAGATCGCGCTGGAGACCGGCTTTTCGAGCCAGGCGCACATGACGGTCGTGGTCAAGCGCGTGCTGGGCGCCACGCCCGCGGCACTGCGCGTGTGAGGACGCCATGCGGCTGATCGATCTGTTCCTTGCGCTTATCGGTGCGGTGGTGCTCGCAGGCGGCGCGCTCGTGTTTCTGAACCCACCGACCGAGCCGCCGGAGACCGACACGCCCGCTCCGCGCCTGCCGCTGGTCGAGGTGGCTAGCGCCGCGCTCTCCGACCGGCGAGCGAGTGTCGTGCAAACGGCGTTGCTGCGCCCGGCAGCCGAGATCGTGGTGACGACCGAGGGGACGGGCCGTGTGGTTGCGGTCGCGCCGGGTTTCGTGTTGGGCGGACGGCTGGGCAAGGGGGCGGAGATCTTTCGCTTGGAAGATGCGCGCCTTCGTAACGACCTCGCCCGCGCCGAGGCCGACATCGCGGCCACTCTTGCCGAGCGCGACCGACTGCAGGCCGATTTTGCGCGTATTGACGCGCTGGTCGAGCGCAACGTCTCCACCGCCTCCGCCCTCGACGAGACGCAGGCCCTGCTGATCGCTGCGGAAGCGCGATTGGCCCAAGCCGAGGCCGCCCGCCGCACCGCCCAACTCACGTTGGACGAGACCGTCGTACGCGCGCCGTTCGACGCGGTCGTGACCGCAGAGGCGATCTCGGTCGGCCAGTTCCTCCAGCCGGGGACCGAGGTCGGCCGCCTCGTCCTGGCCGAGCGCGCCGACCTGCTCCTGCGACTGGGCGTCGACCAGCTGCAGGCCGTGGAGAAAGCCGGGCCGCTTACGGGACAGACCGTGAGCGTTCGCGCCGCGGACGGATCGGGAGCCGTGAAGCCAGGCCTGATCCAGCGCGTGGCGTTCACGACCGAAGTCGCGACGCAGACCGTAGGCGTTATCGTGACCGTAGCCGACCCCTTCTCCCCCGAGGGTGGGGTCTTCCGTATCGGCACGCTCTACGAGGTGGAAGTCGCCATTCCAGACCGCGCCGCACTGATCGCCGTGCCGGTCGAGGCGATCCAGACCGGCAACCGTGTCTGGGCCGTCGAAGACGGTGCGCTGCGCGAGGTGGATGCGGTGATCGACCGGCGCGCGGGCGACGTGGCGCTTCTGCGGACGAGCGACCTCGCACCCGGCACGCCTGTCCTGCTGACGCGGCTGCCCAACGCCATCGAGGGGCTGCGCGTCAGGATGGCGGTCGGCGGATGACCCGCCTTCTTTCCCGTGCCGCAGCGAACCCGGTCCTCGCCAACATTCTGATGGCCGGACTGGTGATCGCGGGCTTGGCCGCCGCCTTCCAGATCACCATCCGCAATTTTCCCGAGATCAACCTCGGTGCCGTCCAGATCGCGGTCTCGTATCCCGGGGCCACCCCGCAAGAGGTGGTCGATGCCATCGTCGTGCCCATCGAGGGCCGCGTCCGCTCGGTCGACGGCATCCGCCGCCTGACCGCCGAGGCGCGGACGGGCGAGGCGATCGTGACCGCGACGCTCGATCGCGGTGTCGACGTCCGCACCGTCCTCGACGACATCGACGTCGAGATCGGCGCCATCGCCATATTCCCGCAGGATGCCGAGACGCCCATCGTCTCGGAGGTCGAGGCGCCGGAGCTCGCCATCCAGTTCATCCTGTCGGGCGACGTGCCCATGGCTGACCTCAAGGACCTTGCCTTCTCCATTCGTGAGGAGATGCTGGCCTTGCGGGACATCACCAGCGTCGACCTCTCGGGCGCGCCGCCTGACCAGATCGACATCCTCGTCTCGCAGCGGACGCTCGACGCTTATGGGTTGGGCCTCAGCGATCTGGCTCTGCGCGTCGCTGACCAGAGCCTCGACCTCTCCGGCGGCACGCTGATCTCCGAGCGGGAGCGGGTGCAGCTGCGCACCGCGGGCGAGGCGCAGACTGGGGCGGAGTTCGCGGCACTGCCGATCCTCAGCTCCGCCGACGGGGCCGTGCTGACGCTGGGCGCGCTGGCGGATGTGCGGGATGGGCTGGCCGACGAAGGCGTCGTCTCTCTGCTCGACGGCAAGCCTGCGATCTACATCACCGTGAATCGGGAGGGCGACCAGCAGATCCTCGAGATCGTGGAGACGATGCGCAACCTCGTGGCCACCTCCGTCGCGCCCCGGCTGCCCGAGACCGTCACGATCACCGAATGGCGCAATGAGGCAGAGTTGCTGACCGGTCGCATCGACTTGCTTCTGGAGAATGCGGCCATCGGGGCGGCGCTGATCCTCGCGCTTCTTGCCCTAACGCTTGAGGCACGGGTCGCGTTCTGGGTGCTGTTGGGGATCGCCACGGCCTTCACCGCCTCCTTCTCGCTGATGCAAGTGTTCGGGGTAACGATCAACCAGTTGTCGCTCTTCGGCTTCATCCTGGCGCTCGGCGTGGTCGTGGACGACGCCATCGTCGTGGGCGAGAGCATCTTCGCCTGCCGCGCGCGGGGCGACGAAGCGCTCAAGGCTACGCAGCGGGGCGTCGGCAGCGTGGCCGCGCCGGTGATCTACGCCGTCGGCACCACGATCTGCGCCTTCGTGCCGCTGCTGCTACTGCCCGGGGTGCCGGGGTCGTTCGTGGCGCCGGTGGCCGCGGTCGTCATCCTCGTCCTGATCTTCTCGCTGGTCGACAGCCTACTGATCCTGCCGCACCACCTCGCCGGCGTTTCGGCCCGCCCGCCCCGGCGCTTCTCGCCCCTGCGGCTGTTGGTCGGGCTCCGCCGGGTCGTCGGCGGGGGGATCGACGCCTTCGCCGAGACGCGCGTGCGGCGGATGGCGCGGCTCAGCGTGGCGCAGCCGATCTTCGTCATTTTGATCTGCTTCGGGGTCTTCGTCGCCTCGCTCGCGCTTCTTTCGAGCGGGAAGGTCGGCTTCGTCTTCTTCCCCGACATCGAAGGCGATTATGTCGCTGCCACTGTCGAGATGCCCGAAGGGACCTCCGAGGCCCCGACACTGCGCCGCGCGGAGGAAGTGGCCGCGGCGGCCAGGCGCGCGGCCGTCCGGATCGCCGACGAGACCGGCGATGAGGGCGTCCTGCGAGGCACCGCCATTGCCATCGGCTTCGCCGTCGCCGTCGGCGATCCCGAGGGCGGCGGCAGGGGCGCGAGCGATCGGGCCTCGGTGGAGGCGCGCATCCTTGGGGCGGAGCGCCGCCGCTTCTCCGCCGAGCGTTTCGTCGCGCTCTGGCGCGAGGAGGCGTCGGACGTCCCGGGCATCCTCCGGCTCAGCTTCTCCGCTTCGGTCGTGCCGATCGGAGCGGACGTCGCGCTAGAGGTCGGTGCTGCCTCCGACGACGCCCGCAGCGCCGCGGTCGCGCGCATCACCAAGGGTCTCCGCGACCGGCCAGGCATCCTGTCCGTTGTCGACTCGGACGCGACGACCTCGCAGGAAGCTGTCTTCGTGCCCGGCGAGACGGCGCGGTCCATCGGTGTCAGCGTCTCCGACGTCGCGCGCGAGCTGCGCCGCGCCGTCTTCGGAGAGCGCGCCGTGATGCTCCAACGCGACGAGGAGGAG
Source organism: Pseudomonadota bacterium (assembly GCA_039026635.1). Classification (GTDB taxonomy): domain Bacteria; phylum Pseudomonadota; class Alphaproteobacteria; order Rhodobacterales; family Rhodobacteraceae; genus Thermohalobaculum. The sequence continues at coordinate 2,183 of JBCCLX010000224.1, read as the reverse complement.
GTCGACGTCCGCGTCCGCCTGCCCGAAGCGGAGCGCGCCGATGTCACGGACCTCGCCGACTACCGCATCCGGGTGGGTGAGGCGCGCGTGCCGCTCTCGACCCTCGGCACCTTCGCCGTCACGGCGGCGCCCACCACGATCACCCGCATCAACGGCCGCCGCATCACCAGCATCGAGGCGGAGGTCGACGACGCCGTGAGCACCGGCAGCGCCGAGATCGCCTTTCTCCGTGCCGAGGTGCTGCCCGACATCCAGGCCCGGTATCCCGACGTGACACTGGAGCTGTCCGGCGAGGCGCAGGAGGAGGAGGATTTCGGCCCCGCACTGGCTGTCAATTTCGGCCTCGCGCTCTTCGTGATCTATGCGCTGCTGGCGCTGGCACTGCGGTCCTACGTCCAGCCGGTGCTGGTTCTTCTCGTCGTGCCCTTCGGCTTTATGGGAGCGCTCGCGGGGCACGCGCTGATGGGGCTCGATCTCACGCTGCTCTCTGTTTTCGGTATCGTCGGGTTGGCGGGCATCGTCATCAACGGCGCCCTCCTGCTCATGGCCACGGCGAACCGTCTGCGTGACGAAGGCATGGCCCTGCGCGAGGCGATCATTGAGTCTGTTGTCGCCCGCTTCCGCCCGATCCTGCTGACGACGCTGACGACCTTTCTCGGCATCGCGCCGCTGATCTCCGAGACCAGCATTCAGGCACAGTTCCTCATCCCCACTGCCGTCTCCCTGGGTGCCGGCATCGTCCTGGGCTCCTTCTTCGTGCTCCTGATCGTGCCAGCCTATCTGTCGCTCGTCCACGCAACCGCGCTCCTCCTCACGCGCCGAGTCCTACAAGGCATGGCCGAAGGAAGATGAAGGCTCTTCTGCCGTTGTCGGAGGATCGATCTGGCTAATGGGCAGGCGGCTCTGCGACCGGAGATCGGGCTACGAAAGAGGGGTGGGCGACAAAACCACGAATGCCCTCATCTCCGAAGCCGGGTTGTTCCGATCCACCCTGGCCCGCCGGCTGACTTGAGCCGGCGGGCCATTGCAGAAGTCGGGCGGGCTGAGAGCTTCGCTTCTAGAACTGCGATGACAGGTCGCTACAGTGCTTGTCGCGGCCCGCCTCTCCTCGCTCAGCGCGTGACGTAGCCGCCATTGACCCAGAGGGTCTGACCGTTGACCCACTGCGCTTGCGGCCCGGCCAAGAAGGCGACCAGCGGGGCGATGTCGTCGACCACGCCGAGTCGGCCCTCGACCGCGAGACCCGCGGCGAAGGCGGCCGACTGCTCGGTCTCCTGACCGTGGAAGAAGGGCGTGTCGACCGGCCCAGGCGCCACCGAGTTCACGGTAATCCCGCGCGAGCCGATCTCCTTGGCCAGCATGCGCGTGTATTCTTCGACCGGGGCCTTGGTTCCGGCATAGCCCGCATAGCCCGGTGCGGCCCCTGCCAACAGCGAGGTCGCAATGTTGATGATCCGGCCGCCGTCCCGGAGGCGCCGCGACGCTTCACGGAGCGAATAGAAGAGCCCGCGGTTGTTCACGGCATCCAGCCGCTCGAAATCGGCGTCGGTGAACTCGGCGACCGGCTTCTTGATGATCGCCCCGGCGTTGTTCACCACAATGTCGATCCCGCCGAAGGCACGCTCGGCCGTGTCGTAGACCCGTGTCACGGTCTCGGACCGGCCGAGATCGCCCGAAACGAGCGTCGCCCGACCGCCCGCGGCCTCGACGAGGCGGGCGGTTTCCTCCGCCTCGCCGCGTGTCTCCTCGCGGTGGAAATGGACCACGACATCGGCCCCCTCGGCGCCCAGCGTCTCCGCGAAGCGGCGGCCGAGATTCGCACGGGCACCAGTGACGATGGCGACTTTGCCGGCGAGCGGGCGGGCCCCGTCGCGGGTGGCAGCGCCCGCCGTCGTCGCGGCGAGGGTTGCGGCGGCGGCGCCGGCGGCAAAGCTGAAGGCGCGGCGGCGGGTGATCATGTTGGCGTCGGTCATGCTCTCGATCCTCTTGTCGGTCGGGACCACCCGGTGTGGCCCGCTCTCGAGAGAAGAGGTGGTGCAGGATGCGTATTCCGAGGCATTCGGACAGCCGTTCCGCTGACATCCGGACATGGATTCCGGGGCATCCGGACAACCTGGCCGCTGCGGCTGAGCGCGAGTTGCTGATGTCAGTCGTCACCTCGCGGGTCAAGGTTGAGGGGCTGT
>JBCCLX010000223.1:0-7304 GCA_039026635.1 Pseudomonadota bacterium | reverse complement strand
GTGGTGGGCCCGCGCGGGCGCGCCCACCCCTGGTCTTAGTCAGCGCCTCAGTTTGAGGGCGACGCGCTCTGCATCAGCGTGTATTCGTCGGTGCGCGGCGTGTATTCGATCCCCTTGCGCGCCGCCCAGGCGTTCACCTGATAGTGGATCGGGATGATCGCGTAGTTCTCCCCGATCGCCTTCTCGGTCGCCTTGGCGAGCAGATCCTGGCGCGCGGCATCATCCACGGTCTGCAGCGCGTCCATGATCATCGCATCCACCTCCGGATCGGAATGCCGGCCCCGGTTCGACGCCCCCATACCCTTGTCCTTGTCATGGGTCGCAATCAGCGAGCGCAGCGGCGAAGAGGCCTCGCCCGAGCCCGCCCCCCAACCGACGAGGATCAGCGAGAACTCCGGCAGGCCGCCCTCACCGCCCGCCGAGGCGCGCTTGAAGTAAACCGAGCGCGGCATCGTCTCGACCGAGGCCTCAATGCCCACGCGCGTCAGCATCTGCGCGATCGCCTCGACGATCTTGGCATCGTTCACATAGCGATCGTTCGGCCCATGGATCGTGATCTTGAAGCCCTCGCCATAGCCCGCTTCCTCAAGCAGCGACTTTGCGAGATCCGTGTCATAGGGATCCGGCTCGAGGTTCGGTGAGACCCCGAAGAAGCCCTCCGGCAAAAGCTGGCCGGCCACGATCGACTGGCCTTCCATGACGCGATCCTTGATCAGCTCACGGCTGATCGCATGGCTGATCGCCTTGCGCACGCGCACATCCAGCAGAGGGTTCTTGATCGGTTCGCCGTCCAGCCCCGTCACATGCGGGCTGTCCTCGCGAAACTGATCCATATGCAGATAGATCACGCGGTTCGAGACTCCCTCGAACACCGTGAGATCCTCATTGGCCTTGATCGTCGCCAAATCGGTCGTCGGCACGTTGTTGATCATGTCCACATCGCCCGCCAGCAGCGCGGCTACACGCGCGGGATCGGACTTGATGGGCGCGAAGGTCACGCCGGCAAAGGGGGCAGGCTCACCCCAATGGTTCTCGGCCCGCGCCATCACGATGCCCTCGCCCGGCGTGTAGCTGACGAACTTCCAAGGTCCTGTCCCGAAGGTCGCAGCCCCCGTGTTGAAGTCCTCCGTCGTCGCGCCGCAGCCCTTCTCATCCGAGATGATCATGATCGTCGAGACGTCATTGGCCATCAGCGGATAGGGGTTCTCCGTCTTGATATGCACCGTGAAGTCATCGATTTTCTCGACAGTCTTGCCCTTGGTGTAGGTCCCGAACGACGAGGGCGAGTTCGGCACGTCCGGCGCGCGCACGAAGGTGCAGACGACATCATCGGCCGTGAACGGCGAGCCGTCATGGAAGCTCACGCCTTCGCGCAGCTTGAACTCCCAAGTCAGGTCGTCGATCGGGCCCCATTCCGTCGCAAGCCCCGGGATCAGCCCCTGGTTCTCGTCCTGATTGATCAGGCTGTCGAAGATATGGGCGCCGATCTGGTTGTTCGGTGTCAGATTATGGAAATGCGGGTCCATCGAGGTGACCTCGGAGGAAAGCCCCACCGTGATCGTCTCATCGGACTGCGCGACCGCCCCGGTGGCCGAGGCCACAAGCAGCAAGGCCGCCTGGCCCATGAGGGCTGCGCGCACAGAATACTTCGTCATGATCGTCTCCCTGATCTCAGGCTGTCCCCGTTTGACGGGGTTTTGGCTGAGGGATGGCTCAGGCATTACGGCCCGACCCGTCCGTCCGCTGCCTACGCTATCAGCTTCATCGCCCGCGCCAACGGGTTTTTAGGCAGAAAGCATGGGATGCTGCACTGCGGAACGCAGGAGCGCCGCCACAAGAGGCAACCGTCAACAGGCGCCGAAAGCGGGCGCTCCCTGGCCAAGCGGCTGGAACCCGCCTAGCTAACCCCCGGAACACGCGCTGACCCCGAGGAGCCCATGGACGCCGCAGACCAGCCCACACGCCCGGACGCACGCCCCGCTGCAAGCCCCGCCGCACGCCCCTTAGGCGGCGACAGGCTGACGGACCGCGCCATCGAAATCCTCACAACGCTCATCAGCTTCGACACCGTCAGCCGCAATTCCAACGTACCCCTGATCGACTGGGTCGAAGGTTATCTCGCTGAGCACGGCATCGCCGCACATCGGGTTCTCGACGAAGGCGGGCGCAAAGCGAACCTGGTCGCCACCGTCGGCCCCGCCGATGTGCCCGGCTACGTCCTCTCCGGCCATACCGACGTCGTCCCCGTCGATGGCCAGCCCTGGTCCTCCGACCCGTTCACCGCACGGATCTCGGAGGGTCGGCTCTACGGGCGTGGCGCCTGCGACATGAAGGGGTTTCTCGCCTGCGTGCTCGCCAGTCTGCCCGCCATGCAGGCCGCCCCGCTTGCCCGACCGCTTCACCTCGCCTTCAGCCATGACGAGGAAGTCGGCTGCGTCGGCGTTCGCTCGCTCCTGCGCGAGATGGCGGACTGGCAGCCCCGCCCGCTCGGCTGCTTCGTCGGCGAGCCCACGGAACAGGCCGTCGTGATCGGGCACAAAGCCAAGCGCACCGTGCGCGTGACCGTCCGCGGCACCACGGCCCACTCCTCGCTCGCGCCCACCGCCGTCAACGCCATCACCTATGCCGCCCGCCTGATCACCCATATCGCCGACCGCGCCGCTGCTTTCGCGCGCGAGGGCGCCCGCGATCCGCTCTACGACATCCCCTTCTCCACTCCCCATGTCGGCACCATGCATGGCGGCGAAGTGGTCAACATCGTGCCGGACCACTGCGAGTTCCTCTTCGAGATCCGCGCCATCGGCGCCGACGACCCGGACGCCATCGTCACGGAGATCGAGGCCTATGCGCGCGAGGCCCTCGAGCCGGAGATGCAGGCCGTCGCCGCCAACGCCGGCATCGATTTCGAGGTCGTCACCGGCATCGAGGGGCTCGACACCCCCCCGGAGGCCGAGATCGTCGCGCTCGCCAAGCGGCTTGCGGGGCGCAACGCCCATTCGAAAGTCGCCTATGGCACAGAGGCCGGCTTCTTCACCAGTATGGCCGGCATCCCCTCGGTCGTCGTCGGCCCGGGCAGCATCGCCCAGGCCCATAGAGCCGACGAATGGGTCGCGATTTCCGAGCTCACGGGCTGTCTCGGCTTTCTCGACGCGCTGATCGCCCATTGCCAAAAGGCTTGAGCCTATGGCCGCGCCGCGTTTGCCCAACGCCTATCCCGTCGAGGTCGCGCCCCCAGACATCACGCCCTATGCCGCCGGCAATACGGGCCTGCCCTATGTCCAACGCTTCGAGGCGGCCACCCCGGGCCCATCGGTCCTGATCGCGGCCATCGTCCACGGCAACGAGCCTTGCGGCGCCATCGCGCTCGACTGGCTCTTGCAAGGCGATTTTCGGCCCCGCTGCGGCAGCCTCACCCTCGCCTTCATGAACCACCGCGCCTACGCCGCCTTCGACCCAGCAGATCCCAACGCAACCCGCTGGATCGATGAAGACTTCAACCGCCTCTGGGGGCCCGGCCGGCTCCAGGAGGGCGCCGCCACAGCCGAGCGAGACCGGGCGCGCGAAGTGGCAGGCATCGTCGCCGACGCGGACCTCCTCCTCGATCTGCACAGTTTCCAGCACCCCTCCGCACCGCTCGCCATGGCCGGCTGGACCGAGCGCGGCGTGGCGCTCGCCCGCGCCACGGGGCTGCCCCCGCGGATCGTGACCGATCGGGGCCATGCCGCGGGCATGCGGATGCGCGATCACGCGCGCTTCGGCGCTGAGGGCACGGTCGGGCCGGCTGCTCTTCTGATCGAATGCGGCCAACACTGGGCCGCCTCAAGCGCTGCGCTTGCCTGCGAAACAACGGCGCGCTTCCTGATCCAGGCCGGGTTGGCCACCCCCGATCTGCTCGAACGACTGCCCAGCGGTATTCCCGCTTCGGCGCCGGAGGCCCAGGATGTCTTTGACGTGACCGAGGCGATCACCATCGAGACGGACGCGTTCCACTTCGCCAACCCCTGGCAGGGCGGCGAAATCCTACCCCAAGCCGGCACACTGATCGGCCAAGACGGCGATCGCCCGATCACAAGCCCCTATCCGGACTGCCTCCTCGTGATGCCCTCCATGCGCCTCTGGCCCGGCCAAACCGCCGTCCGCCTCGCCCGCCGCCGCTAGCGCACCATCGGATCCAGCGGGGTGATGCCGCCATCAAAGTCCCTATCCGGCCCGACCATGCGATCCAAGGCCACAGCACCCGCATTACCCTCTCACACCAGGAACCAAACCGGCCCCACCGGATCGCTCAGGTCGCATCCTGCTCCCGTCGACGCCGTCTCGCATCCCCACCCACGGGCTCAGGCATCGCGCGACCCGAGGGCGCTGGCCCGAGCGGCCCCTCAGGGGCTCGATGCCCCTGAGGGGCCGGCTCCGGAGCACGGGCCCAAAGGCACCGGCTCAGCCCGCCCGCCGGATCGCAGCCACCAGCGCGTCGCCCACGGCCCCGGCATCGTCGATACCGACGGACATGCGGATAAAGCCGTCCGTGATCCCGATCGCCGCCCGCGCCTCCGCGCTCACGGCCCGGTGGGAGGAGGACACCGGATGGCTGAGTGTCGTCGCGACATCGCCGAGCGTCGGCGCAAAGGGGATCGCATCGGCAGCCCGCAGAAACCGGTCGACGCTCTCGCGCCCACCCGCCAGCCGGAAGGAGAGCATCGTGCCCCACTGCCCGTCGAGCACCGCCTGGGCCCGGTTGTGGTCCGGATGGTCCGGTCGGCCGGGATAGAGCACCGCCTCCACAGCCTCCTCCGCCGCCAAACGATCCGCCAAAACGCCCGCGTTCTCCTGGGCCCGCGCATGGCGGAGCGCAAAGCTCGCAAGTCCCCGCTCGGCAAGCCAGCAGTCGAAAGGTGCGCCCGTCAGCCCCCAGGTCTCGCCAGCCTCCCGGATCGCCTGGTTGAGCGCCGGATCCCGCGCTGCCGCCCAGCCGAGCATCGCATCCGAATGCCCCGACAGCAGCTTGGTGACGGAATGAAAGACGATATCGGCGCCCCGCTGGAAGGCCGGAAAGCCACGCGGCGTCGTGAAGGTGTTGTCGACAACCAACAAGGCGCCGCGTGCCTTCGCGATCGCGGCAATGCCCTCCATATCCGCCACCCGGATCGTCGGATTGGCGATCACCTCCACGACGATCATCCGGGTCTCCGGCCGCATCGCAGCCGCCACAGCGCCGGCATTGGTCGTATCGACCAGCGTTGTCGTCACACCGAGCCGCGGCAACTCTCGCGCCATCAGCCGGAGCGTGCGCCCATAGAGCTGATCGGAGGCCACCACATGATCGCCGGCCTTGAGGATCCCGAGCAGGATGGCAGCCACCGCCCCCATCCCCGAGCCAGTGATCGTGCCGCCACCGGCCGCCTCGTCCAATCCCTCAAGCGCATCGATGGCCCGAGCCAGCACCGTCGCGTTCGGATGACCCTCACGCGAGTAGGTGTAACCCTCGAGCCGACCCTCGTACTGCGCGTCGATCTCCTCGGTGTCCGTCGAGCGATAGACCACGCTCGGATAGATCGGCGTGACCAGCGGGCGCGAGACTGAGACCGGCGGCTCGGGGCGGAGGGGACGAGCGCCTGCTTGACCCGGCAGATGGGTGGGCGGATGGGCGGGCGATGCCGGGGCCATGGGATCGCGGCTGTCGGGCATGAGGTGCCTCTTCTGAGCGGGGTCGAGAACGAGGGCCACACTACTCACCCGCTCGCCCGCGGCAAGCGCGCGCGGCTTCCGGGCAACAGGACAGCCTCGTTTCACTTTGCCACAACAGATTGTTGCGGCCGAAGGCTCAGTTGCCTAACGTTCGTTAATCCTTCCTAGAACGTTACCCAGACGGAGAGACCCCATGCGCCGCGAGGCCGCCCCTCATAGCCGTCCGTCGCGCGGCTCCCGCCAGGCAGCCCAGCTGTGAGCCCCGTCCTGCGCATGACCGCCGGGCGCCTCGGGCTCGGCCTTCTCACCCTCTGGGTCATCTCGCTCATCATCTTCGGGGCGATCGAGCTGCTGCCCGGAGACCTTGCGGAAGAGATCCTCGGCCAATCGGCCACCGAAGAGACGGTGGCGGCGTTCCGGCGTGAGCTCGGCCTCGATCAGCCGGCCTACATCCGATACATGGACTGGCTCGGCGGCGCGATGATCGGCGATTTCGGCAACAGCCTCGCCAACGGCCGCCCCGTGGCGGAACTGATCGGCAGCCGCCTCGGCAACACGCTGTTCCTCGCCGTCTTCGCGGCGATCATCGCCGTGCCGCTCAGCCTCTTCCTCGGGATCCTCGCGGCCCTCTTCCGCAACTCGCTCTACGACCGAGCGGTCAATGTCTTCACGCTCTCTTCGATCTCGTTTCCGGAGTTCTTCGTCGCCTACATCCTGATCTATTGGCTGGCCCAGGGCGGGCTCTTCCCGTCCATGTCCAACATCTCGCCGGATATGGGAATCGGGGAGCGGCTCTATCGCAGCGTCCTGCCCGCGCTGACCCTCACCCTCGTGGTCACCGCGCATATGATGCGGATGACGCGAGCCGCGATCATCAACCTGCTGGCCTCGCCTTATATCGAGATGGCGCGCCTCAAGGGCCTCAAACCCTCGCGGATCATCGTGCATCACGCACTGCCGAATGCGCTGGCGCCGATCATCAACGTTATCGCGCTCAACCTTGCCTATTTGATCACAGGCGTCGTCGTTGTGGAGGTGGTGTTCGTCTATCCAGGGCTTGGACAGCTCATGGTGGACAGCGTGGCCAAACGGGATGTGACCGTCGTGCAGGCCTGCGCCCTCATCTTCGCGCTCGCCTATGTCGGCCTGAACCTCCTGGCGGACATCTTGAGCACCATCACCAACCCCCGCCTCGTGCATCGGCGTTGAGGAGCCTGAGATGACGTTCCTCCTCAACTCCGCTTATGTCGTCGGCGCCTTCATCGCGATCGCGGCCGTCGCCTGGGTCTTCCGCTTTGGGCTGCGGGCTCTGCCCTTTCCCTGGGCCAAGGCCTTCCAGTCCATGCCGCTTACGGCAAGCTTCGGCCTCCTGATCGTGATCATCTATGCGGTGGTCTCGATCTTCGCGCCCATCATCGCGCCCTTCGGCGAACGCGAGGTGGTGGATGCCGAGTACCTGCCCTGGGATGCGACCTACCTGCTCGGGACGGATAACCTGGGGCGCGACATGCTCTCGCGCCTGATCTATGGCGCTCGCAACACAGTGGGCATCGCGTTCTTGACCACCGGGATCGCCTTCGTCGCGGGAGCGGTGCCGGGGCTGTTGGCTGCGGCCGTCG
>JBCCLX010000222.1:0-7324 GCA_039026635.1 Pseudomonadota bacterium | reverse complement strand
GACCGGCGGGGCAAGCCCTTCGTCGGCCGCGCCGGACACCTCCTCGACGCCATGCTCGCCGCCGTCGGCCTCTCGCGGACCGCGGAGGACCCGGCCAATGGGGTCTATATCGCCAACATTCTGCCCTGGCGCCCCCCGGGCAATCGCACGCCCACCGAGGAGGAAGCCGCCGTCTTCCTGCCCTTCATCGAGCGTCACATCACGCTGGCCGCACCGGAGCGCCTGCTCCTCCTCGGCAACACGCCGTTGCGCGCGCTGACGGGGCAGACCACGGGCATCACCCGCGCCCGCGGCGCCTGGCGCCCCCATCCGCCCACGGGCGTGCCACTGATCGCCAGCTTCCACCCGGCCTATCTGCTGCGCACCCCCGCCAAGAAGCGCGAGGCCTGGGCGGATTTTCTCGAGATCGCCGATGCGCTCGCATTGCCCCTGAACCCGCCGCCTCACAGCGCGACTCGGGGCTCGCCCCCGGGCTAATCTCCTGGCCCACCTCCGAGCAACGGGTCGCAGGGTTGAGCAGGCGGGCGCATCGAGCCATCTCCGCCCCAAGACCACGAAAGCCCCCACCAAGGAAGCGCCGCATGTCCCGCATCGACACCAATCGCGACTTCATTCCCATCCGCATCGCCGTCCTGACCGTCTCGGACACGCGAGAGGCCGGCGATGACCGCTCCGGCAACACGCTGGTCGAGCGGCTCGAGGGTGCGGGCCATCGCCTCGCCGCCCGCTGCATCGTGCGAGACGATCAGCCCGCCATCGAAGCCCAGCTGCGCGCTTGGATTGCAGATCCGGAAATCGACGCCATCCTCTCAACCGGTGGCACGGGGCTGACGGGTCGAGACGTCACGGTGGAGGCGCATCGCGCCGTCTATGAGAAGGAGATCGACGCCTTCTCGACGGTCTTCACCCATGTCTCCATGGCCAAGATCGGCACCTCGGCCGTGCAGAGCCGGGCCTGCGGTGGGGTCGCGGACGGGACCTATCTCTTCGCGCTCCCCGGCTCGCCCTCGGCCTGCCGCGACGCTTGGGACGAAATCCTCGCGTTTCAGCTCGATTATCGCCACCGCCCCTGCAACTTCGTGGAGATCATGCCGCGGCTCGACGAACACCAGCGCCGGAAATGACCCGCACGAGACCACCGGCAACGCTTTATCAACCCCTCTCGGGCGAGCATCGCCACGACGGGATTGGAGGAATGCGTGTTGAGCTCGGGATCGTGCAGCGCCCCAAAAAGCGCAGAGTGCAAAAGGAAGAACCCAAGGGCGCTTGGTGGCGGTGGCCCCTGTCCCTGCCGGGGCTGCAAGGCTGGGGTCTCCGGATGACCTGGTTCAAGCCCTCCCGCGAAGAGACGCCCCCGCTCATCGATGACGATTATCTGGAGCGGCTGCGCGGCCATTTGGGCGACGATGTGGTGGAGGAGCTGCTGGCCGATGGGCAGATGGAGCTGATCGATCGCGCGGCGCAGCTGGATCGTCTGGCCGCCGATGGCGATGTCGAGGGGATGCGCAGGCTCAGCCACGATCTGATCGCCGTGGCCGGCCATCTGGGGCTGACCGCCCTCTCCCTGGCCGCCGTGGAGCTCAATCGCCGTCTGCGCTCCGCCGCGCCCGAACGCCTCCCCCAACTCGCCACACAGGTGAGCGTCCTCTCCGCCGCCTCCCTCGATGCCATCGCCAACGTCCGCGCCGCCACCGGGAGCTGATCGCGCGGGGCCAGCCAGGACCTCCTCCATCCAAAGACGCCGCGCCCCTTGGGGCCAGCCCCTCACCCGCGTGCTGCCCGACATGGCCCCTTCAGAAACCGACGCTGCGCGCAATCAGCAGCCCGCCGAGCGCTGGTTCGCGCCCCTCGATGGGCCTGAGGCGCCGCCCGCGCGCCCCTCTCCCTACCAGCCTGAGCAAAAGACCGGGACCGTCAGCGCTGCAACGCCTTGGCGAGCGGCCACTCTGGACGATACTCTCAAGTCGCCACAGCCAATCCGACCGCTGAGCGCCCGTGGGAGCCTCCCTCAGGGCCTCACCCGCCAGACCCTGCCGATGCGCCTGAAGGACGAGCGAGCATGACCGAGCACCCAGAAGGGGCCGACACCAGCGAGCCAGTGGCGCTCCACCTCGTGGAGACCGCCGGGCTCGACGCCCATGCCGGCGAACTGCCGGCCGACGAGCAGGCCTGGATCGCGGCCAACGGCTTCCGCGGCCGCCTCGGCCAATCCCTGGCCATGCCCGCCGTCGGTGGCGGCATCGCCCGTGTCCTGATCGGCTGGGGCAGCGCGGCCGAGCGTCGGCGCACGCGCTTCCCGATCGGCAGCTTCGCCGCCTCCGCCCCCGCCGGCACCTATCGCCTCGACACGCGGCTGGCGCCGGAGGAGGCAGAGGAAGCCGCCCTCGGCTGGCTCCTCGCGCGCTACCGCTTCGACCGGTACCGCAGCGGGCCCGATCAGGGCGAAGCGGAACTCCTCGTCCCCGAAGGCGTCGATGGGGAGCGTCTCGGCACCATCGCTGAGGGCGTCTTCCTCGTGCGCGACCTCGTCAACACCCCGGCCAACGACCTCGGCCCCGAGAAGCTCGATGCCACCGTCGGCCGCCTCGCCGAACGCCATGGCGCGGCCTATGAAACGACGGTCGGAGAAGCCCTGCTCGAGGCCAATCTGCCCCTCATCCACACCGTCGGCCGCGCCGCTCATGAAGCACCGCGCCTTCTCGATCTGCGCTGGGGCGCGCCGGATCACCCGCGCATCACCCTGGTCGGCAAAGGCATCACCTTCGACACGGGCGGGCTCAACCTGAAGCCCGCCTCCTCCATGAACCTCATGAAAAAGGACATGGGCGGTGCGGCCAATGCCATCGGCCTCGCGCATATGATCATGACCCTCCGCCTGCCCGTGCGCCTGCGCCTTCTCATCGCGGTCGCCGAGAACGCGGTCTCGAGCGCCAGCTTCCGCCCCGGCGATATCCTGCGTGCGCGCTCAGGCCTGACTGTGGAGATTAACAACACCGACGCGGAAGGCCGGCTTGTGCTTGCCGACGCGCTTACGCTCGCCGGCGAGGAGGAGCCCGCGCTGATCGCCGATTTCGCGACGCTCACAGGCGCAGCCCGGGTCGCCCTCGGCCCCGAGGTCGTACCCTTCTATACGGACAGCGAGCCGCTCGCCGGTGCTCTTGCCCGTGCCTCGGCGGCCACGGCCGATCCCGTCTGGCAGATGCCGCTCTGGCCGGGCTATGAGGCCGATATCGAGCCCGGGATCGCGGATCTCGACAACGCCCCCTCCGGCGGCATGGCCGGCAGCATCACCGCGGCGCTCTTCCTCGGCCGTTTCGCCGCCGGCACGCCGGAGTGGGTGCATTTCGACCTCTATGCCTGGAACCAGAGCGCCCGGCCGGGTCGGCCGAAAGGGGGAGAGGCGCAAGCGATCCGCGCCCTGCTCGCCGTGCTCGAAGCCCGCTATGGCGACGGCGGCGCGGTGGCGTGAGCGCCCCAGCCGGCGTCCAATCCAATCTCGAAGCGAGGGCGCAGGAAAACGCTCGGCCCTGGCTCAGGGGGCGCGATCCACGGCTCACGCTGGCGCGCGCCGATCTGGCGGCCCGGTGGCTCGAGGGACAGGTGGACGCCGCCCACTTCGTCGATCCAGAGCCCATGGTCATCACCGTCCCGCGTGCCGGTCTACGCCCACGCCCAGACCCTGCCGCCCGGCTCGACAGCGAGCTTCTGTTCGGCGAGCGCGTCCATTGCGTCGAGGCGACCGCGGCGTGGCTCTGGGTCCAGAACGAGAGCGATGGCTATGTGGGCTACATCCCGGCAGCCAGCGCGACCGCAGCACCCGCTGACGCTCCAGCCATCGCCGAGCCAAGCCATCAGGTCGCCATCCGGGCAGCCCTCCTCCTGCCGGAACCGGACATCAAGGCCGAGGCCATCCGCCTGCCCTGGCCCGCCACTGTGGCCGTGGTCGACACCCTACCCGGACGTGGCACGCGCGGGCTCTTCGCAGAGCTGGCAACCGGCGGCTTCGTGCCCATGGCACAGCTGATGCCGCTTGCGGCACGGCAGGCTCGCGATTGGGTGGCCGACGCTGAAGCGCTCCTCGGCACGCCCTATCTCTGGGGCGGGCGCAGTGGTGACGGGCTCGATTGCTCGGCCCTCGTCCAACTCGCCTTGGCGGTTTCCGGCCACGCGGTCCCGCGTGACAGCGATATGCAGGCCGCCCTCGCCGATCAGCCCGGCGTGGCGCGTCTCGTCTCGGATGCGCCGCTGATCCGCGGAGACCTCGTCTTCTGGCGCGGGCATGTGGGCATCATGCAAGACGCCACGCGGCTCCTCCATGCCAACGCTCATCACATGGCCGTGGCCAGCGAGCCACTGGCCGTCGCGCGCGCCCGCATCGCCGCCGCCTTCACGGCCGAGAACGCGAGCACGGGTGCTGCGGGCACCGGAGAGGGCGAGATCCTGTCGATCTTACGATTGAACCATGTCACTATAGAGGGGAATTCTATGGATTGAGGACTGCGTCGGAGACGAGCGTGACAGTCAGAGCCCTGGTCACCGCCTGTGCTGCCGCGACATTCGGCATCGTCACAGGCTGTGCCGCCACAACGCCGACCGCGGCCGTTGAAGCTCAACCCGCCACAGCGCCGGCTCCGAGCGTCGCCGCCGTGCCCGAGGGACCGCTCCCTTTCGAGGCCTGGCAGGCGGGCTTTCGCCAACGCGCCGCCGCCGCGGGGATCGAGCCCAGCATGCTCGACCGGGCGCTCGCCGGGATCCGCCCCGATCCGGTGGTGCTCGAGCGCGACGCCTTCCAACCCGAGTTCAGCCGCGCGATCTGGACCTATCTCGACAGCGCCGTCTCCGAGACGCGCATCCGCAATGGCCGCGCCGCCGCAGCCCCGCGCAGCGCCCTCCTGGAGGAGATCGAGGCACGCTACGGCGTCGATCGCAGCATCGTAGTCGCCATCTGGGGCCTGGAAAGCGCCTATGGCGCCAACTATGGCAATCGGTCGGTCGTGCGTAGCCTCGCCACGCTCGCCTGGGACGGCCGCCGCCGCGCCTTCGCCGAGGAGCAACTGATCGCAGCCCTGCGCATCCTGCAAGCAGGCGACATCGCGCCCGACCGCATGGTGGGCTCCTGGGCCGGCGCAATGGGCCATACCCAGTTCATCCCGACGAGCTTTCTCGCCTATGCCGTCGACCATCAGGGGGACGGGCGCCGCGACATCTGGGACGCCTCCGCCGCGGACGCTCTCGCCTCGACCGCCAACTACCTCGCCGCCTTCGGCTGGGAAAAGGACGCCCCCGCCGTCGTCGAGGTCCGCCTACCGGCCGATTTCGACTTCCTGCTCGCCGACGGCAGCACGCGCCTGCCGGCCTCGACCTGGCGTGAGCGCGGGGTACAGCGCGTCTCGGGCACAGCCCTGCCAGACAGCGATGGCGTCGCCATCATCCTGCCCGCCGGCGCCCGCGGCCCGGCCTTCGCGGCCTACCCGAACTTCCGCGTGATCAAGCGCTACAACAACGCGACCTCCTACGCCTTGGCCGTCGCCCATCTGGCGGAGAGGCTCGACGGCGGCGGCCCCTTCGTCGCCTCTTGGCCACGGGACGATCGGGCGCTCAGCCGCAACGAAACCGAAGAGCTGCAGCGCCTGCTCACCGCCCGCGGGTTCGACACCGACGGCGTCGATGGCATCGTCGGCCCCAACACCCGTGGCGCGGTACGGGCCTGGCAGGCCGCCAACGGCCGCGTGCCGGACGGCTATGTCTCCGGCACGCTGTTGGAGAGCCTGCGACGGAGCTGACCCGCGCGCCCCTGTCGTTCTGCCCCCAAGGGAAATCATCGCGCCTAGCTGGATCGACCGAGGTCACTCCACGCGCATTCCCTGCGACTCCCCAGGGTTGCCGCCACGACTGATTCTGGCGTGAACGGCCGTGCGAAAATGGCTCTCGCGGTCGGAAATTGACAAGCTGACAGTGTTTATCGACTCTCTTGTCAAGAAATTTTCTTGTTTAAAATCAATGCGTTAAATCGATATAGCGATTTTTCTCAGCTTCTCTCGAGGAAAAGAAATTGACAGATTTACTGCGATCAGGCTTGATGCCTGTAAATCATCAACCCGCGGGGGGATACCGTGAAGCTTGAAGAACTCAACGACGCGCTTGCCGAAATCGGTCCGAAAATTCATCCGGTCATGATTACGGACTTTGAGGAAGAACTGGTGACGGTGCTCACCTTCGACGTAGATGTCGAGATTTTGCTTGAGCGGGACGAAAACCGGGAGCTTTTGGTCTTCGTCGGCACCCTTGGTCAGACCCCGGTCCGGGCTGAGAAAGAAATGATGCGCATTCTCATGCAAATGAACAATCTCTGGGGGGCACTCGGCGGGCTGCGCTTTGCGCTGGAGGAGCCGGGTGGTGATTTTGTGATGCTCTGGGATCTGCCTTATCCGAGCCTGACGACCGAGAACCTGCAAAACGCCATTGAGAGCTTTATCGATCGCATCAGGTTTTGGCGCCAAGTGGTCGCCGATGGGCGTTTTGAAAGTGACGATAGAGAAATCCAGGAAGGTGACGATAATATCGATACGATGATGCGCGTTTGATCCTTCTGAAAATACATCAGGAAATCATCACGCAGAGACCTGGAGGGATAGAGACATGACTGGCAGCATCCCCGGAGGCGGAACCGGGAAACATGAATTCCTAGACAAAGCGAATGAGCTGAAATCTTCGACGAAATACGATGTCGAACTTCGTGAGGGCAAAGGCCGGGGCATTTATACGCCCGAGAAGGCCACAGGGTCGAAAGGTGACTTTATTCGCGCGTTTGTCACGCCTAAGGGCCAGCAAGATCGGGTTAATGACCGAAAGGACCGAGCGCAAAAGGCCGCGGACACTCTTTTCCAGAAGTTTAAGAGTGACTACGGCGACAGATATGCGAAGTTGGCATTCGAGGCGGCAGGCGTTGCTCCTGGCTTTGACATGAGTAGCGGCGAACTAAAGCTGCAAAAGGGCGCGAGCATTGACGGGGGAAAGCTCGAGACTCTGATGCATATCGCCGAAGCGAAGGAAGACCTCAAGGGGTACCTAGCAACAGAGAGCACGCCGATTGCCATTAAGGCTGCAGGTGTTTTGGTCGATATCGACCTAGATGACGTATCGGTCGTCAATGACGATGGGGTTCCGAAGACCCACGAAGAGTTTTTCACGATGGCGAAGGAGTTTGTGAAGGACTTCGTGAATGATGACTCCCCAATGAAGGCGAGCATCCCAGAGAATACTAGAAAGGCCATCTACAAGATCATGGATGAGATCGGTGACGATATCTCGGATCTCGACACTG